>JAABQT010000115.1 GCA_011391295.1 Betaproteobacteria bacterium | reverse complement strand
GGCGAGCGCGAGCTGGTCTCGGACTGCCGCTCGCTCGCGCGGTTCGAACTGAAGGGCATCCCGCCGATGGCGGCCGGCGCGGGACGGGTGCGCGTGACGTTCCAGGTCGACGCCGACGGCCTGCTGTCGGTGGCCGCAGAAGAGCGCACCACGAACGTGCAGGCCTCGGTGACGGTCAAGCCTTCCTACGGGCTTGGCGACACCGACATCGAGCGCATGCTCAGGGATTCCTTCGAGCATGCGAAGGACGACATGCACGCGCGCGCGCGGCACGAGGCGCGCGTCGATGCGCAGCGCCTGCTGGAAGCAGTGCGCGCTGCACTGAGCGCCGACGGCGCGCTGCTCTCCGCGGCCGAGCGCGAGGAAATCGAGCGGCAGGCCGCGGCGCTCGCCGCCGTGGCCGCCTCGAACGAGCATCGCGCCATCCGGCAGGCGAGCGAGGCGCTCAACCGGTCGACCGAGGAGTTCGCGGCTCGCCGCATGGACGCGGGCGTGCGCCGCGCGCTGGCCGGCCGCAAGATCGCCAGCCTGGACCTCTGATGCCCAGGCTCAAGGTGCTGCCGCATGCCGAGCTGTGCCCGCAGGGCGCGCAATTCGAGGCGCGGCCCGGAGTGTCGATCTGCAACGCGCTGCTCGAGCATGGCGTCGACATCGAGCACGCCTGCGAGAAGTCCTGCGCCTGCACCACCTGCCACGTGATCCTGCGCGAGGGATTCCAGTCGCTCGAGCCTGCCGAGGAGAAGGAGGAGGACCTGCTCGACAAGGCCTGGGGGCTGGAGGCGAATTCGCGCCTGTCCTGCCAGGCGCTGGTGGCGGACCAGGACTTGATCATCGAGATCCCGAAGTACACCATCAACTACGAGCGCGAGGGTGGGGGGAACAAATGAAGTGGACCGACACGCTGGACATCGCCATTGCCCTGGGCGAGAAGTACCCCGATACGGACCCCGGGGCGGTGCGCTTTACCGACCTGTACCAGTGGGTGCTGCAGCTCCCCGGGTTCGACGACGATCCGAAGCGCTGCGGCGAAAAGATCCTCGAGGCCATCCTGATGGCCTGGATCGACGAAGCCGAATAGACTAGCCTCCTGCCAACCAGGGGGTAAACCATGCGTCTTCGCGTATTGCTCGCCGGCCTCGCGCTCGCGCTGCCGCTGCAGGCCCAGGAACTGAACATCGGCCTGTCCACGCCGGTGACGACCATGGACCCGCACTTCCACAACCTGACGCCGAACAACTCGATCGCCAAGCACATCTTCGAGACCCTGGTCGGCCAGGACGACCAGCAGGCGCTCAAGCCGGGGCTGGCGGAGAGCTGGAAGGCGCTGGACGACACCACCTGGGAGATCAAGCTGCGCAAGAACGTGCGCTGGCACGACGGTTCGCCGTTTACCGCAGAGGACGTGCTGGCGACATTGAAGCGCATCCCCAACGTGCCCAACAGCCCGGCATCGTTCGCCATCTACACGCGGCCGATCGCGGACGCGAAGGCGACCGACCCCCATACCGTGGTCCTGCAGACGCGCGCTCCGCACCCGCTGCTGCCGAATGACCTCGCCACCATTCACATCATCTCCGCGAAGATGGCGGGCATGGGCACGCCGGACTACAACTCGGGCAAGGCGGTGAACGGCACCGGTCCCTACAGGTTCGGCGAGTACGTGTCCGGCGACCGCGTGGTGCTGGTGGCCAACGACAAGTACTACGGCGCCAGGCCGGCCTTCGCCAAGGTCCGCTTCCGCATGATCACCAATTCGGCGGCGCGCGTGGCGGCGCTGCTGGCGGGCGACGTGCAGATGATCGAGGCGGTGCCCACCGCGGACATCGCCAGGCTGAAGAAGGATGCCCGCGTCGCGCTTGCGTCGACGGTGTCCAATCGCGTCATCTACCTGCACATGGATTCCGGACGCGAGCGCAATTCGCCCTTCGTCACCGACGCCGCCGGCAAGCCCATGGAGGCCAATCCCCTGCGCGACCCGCGCGTGCGCAAGGCGATCTCGAAGATGATCGACCGCAACGCCATCGCCTCGCGCATCATGGAAGGCGAGGCCAGGCCCGCCGGCCAGTTCCTGCCCGAGACCTTCCACGGCACCAGCAAGCGTCTGTCGCCGGAGAAGTACGATCCGGACGGCGCGAAGACGCTGCTGGCGGCCGCGGGCTACCCGGGCGTCTTCGGCCTCACGCTGCACACGCCCAACAACCGCTACATCAACGACGAGAAGATCGCCCAGGCGGTGGCGCAGTTCCTCACCCGCGGCGGCATCCCGACCAAGGTGGACGCCATGCCTTCGGCGGTGTTCTTCTCGCGCGGCTCGAAGCTGGAATTTTCCTTCCTGCTCGCTGGCTGGGGCGCGGGCACCGGCGAGAACAGTTCGCCGCTGCGCTCGCTGGTGGCCACCTTCGACCGCTCGCTGGGCAACGGCGCCGCCAACCGCGGCCGCTTCTCGGACGCCGGCGTGGACGCCATGATCCACACCGCGCTCACCACCATCGACGACACCAAGCGCGGCCTGATGCTGGCCGCGGCCACGGACAAGGCGTTGGGCGAGCTGACCGGCGTGATCCCTCTGCACTACGAGGTGAGCACCTGGGGCGTGAAAAAAGGCCTCGCCTACAAGGCGCGCGTGGACCAGTACACCCTCGCGCATGAAGTACGGATGACGAAGTAAGCCGTGCCGGTCTACGTTCTGCGCCGCTTGGCGCAGACGCTGCTGGTGCTGTTCGTCACCTCGGCGCTGGTGTTCGGCGGGCTGTACCTCGTCGGCGACCCGGTCGAGATCCTGGTCAACCCGCAGGCCGACCAGGAAGAGCGCGCGCGCACCGCGGCCGCGCTCGGGCTGGATCGCCCGGCGCTGGAGCAGTACGGGATCTTCCTCAAGGGCGCGTTCACCGGCGACCTCGGCAAGTCCTTTGTCTTCGGCCGCCCGGCGCTGCAAGTGATCCTGGAGCGCATGCCCGCGACGCTGGAACTTGCGTTCCTCGCCATGCTGATGTCGTTGGGGCTGGGGATCCCGCTCGGCCTGTACGCCGGCCTGCGCCCGCATGGCTTCGCCGCCCGCACCATCATGGCGGGCTCGATCCTGGGCTTCTCGCTGCCGACGTTCTGGGTCGGCCTGCTGCTGATCATGGTGTTCGCGGTGCAGTTGGGCTGGCTGCCCTCGACCGGCCGCGGCCCGACCACCGAACTCCTCGGCCTGCAGATCTCGATCCTCACCTGGGAGGGCCTGCGCTACGCGCTGCTGCCGGCGCTGAACCTGGCGCTGTTCAAGCTCTCGCTCATCATCCGCCTGACGCGGGCGCAGGTGCGGGAGCAGTCGCTGCTCGACTACATGCGCTTCGCCCGCGCCAAGGGCCTGCCGCGCAGGCGCGTCATCGGCGTGCACCTGCTGAAGAACATCCTGATTCCGCTCATCACCGTGATCGGCCTGGAGCTGGGCTCGGTGATCGCCTTCGCCGTGGTGACCGAGACCATCTTCGCCTGGCCGGGCATGGGCAAGCTGGTGATCGATTCCATCTTCCAGCTCGACCGCCCGGTGGTGGTGGCCTACCTGCTGGTGACGGTGTTCATGTTCATCCTGATCAACCTCCTGGTGGACCTGCTGTACTCGCTGCTCGATCCCCGCGTGCGGATCTCGGAGGCGAAGGGATGAGCGCGGTGCTGCCCGCGACGGTCCCGGCGCCGCAGACGCCGTTCCGGCGCTTCCTCGAGGAGTTCTTCGACTCGAAGCTGGCGACGCTCGGTTTCGCGTTGCTGGCGGCGATCGTGCTGGTGGCGCTGTTCGCGCCCTTCATCGCGCCGCATAATCCCTACGACCTCGCCAAGCTGGACCTGATGGATTCGCGGCTGGCGCCGGGCGAGCAGGGCCTCGGCGGGGCGTCCTACGTCCTGGGCACCGACGGCCAGGGCCGCGACATGCTGTCGGCGATCCTGTACGGCCTGCGCGTGTCGCTCTACGTGGGCGTGGTCAGCGGCATCATCGCGCTTACCCTCGGCGCGCTCACCGGCGTGCTCGCCGCCTACGCCGGAGGCCGTGTCGAGCAGTTCGTGATGCGGGTGGTGGACATCCAGCTCGGCTTCCCCGCGATCCTGGTGGCGCTCATCCTGCTCGCGGTGCTGGGCAGGGGCGTGGACAAGATCATCATCGCCCTGGTCTGCGTGCAGTGGGCGTACTACGCGCGCACCGCGCGCTCCGCCGCCCTGGTGGAGCGCGGCAAGGAGTACATCGAGGCGGCGCGAGGGCTGGGACTCTCGGGCACGCGCATCGTGCTGCGCCACCTGCTGCCCAACGCGCTGCCGCCGCTGATCGTGGTCGGCACGGTGCAGGTGGCCCATGCCATCGCGCTGGAGGCGACGCTGTCCTTCCTCGGACTGGGCCTGCCCTCCACGGAACCGTCACTCGGCCTGCTGATCGCCAACGGCTACGAGTACCTGATGTCCGGCAGGTACTGGATCAGCTTCTATCCGGGCCTGGCGCTGCTGGCCACCATTCTCGCCATCAACCTGGTGGGCGACCAGCTGCGCGACGTGCTCAACCCGCGCCTGGCGAAATGACGGCGCTGCTGCAGGTCGAAGGCCTGGTGACCGAATACTCCGGCCGCGAGGGGCGCCTGCGCGCGGTGGACGGGGTCGACTTCAGCCTGGCGCGCGGCGAAGTGCTGGGGCTGGTGGGCGAATCCGGGTCGGGCAAGTCGGTGACCGGGCTCTCCATCATGGGCCTGGTGGACGCCCCCGGCCGTGTCGCCGGCGGCAGCGTGAAATTCGACGGCCGGGAACTGGTGGGACTTGCCGAGGAGGACTTGCGCCGCCTGCGCGGCAAGCGCATTGCGATGATTTTCCAGGACCCGATGATGACGCTGAACCCGGTCCTGTCCATCGAGACGCAGATGCTGGAGACGGTGCTGGCGCATGACGCGGTGCCGCGGGCAGAGGCGAGGCGGCGCGCCATCGAGGCGCTGGGCCTGGTCGGCATCGCCTCTCCCGAGGAACGCCTGCGGCAGTACCCGCACCAGTTCTCCGGCGGCATGCGCCAGCGGGTGGTGATCGCCATCGCGCTGCTGCACCGTCCGGACGTGATCATCGCCGACGAGCCGACCACGGCGCTGGACGTCACCGTCCAGGGGCAGATCCTGTACGAAATGCAGCGCCTGGTGCGGGAAACAGGGGCCGCGCTGCTGTGGATCACGCACGACCTGGCGGTGGTGGCCGGTCTCGCCGATCGCGTGGCAGTGATGTACGCCGGGCGCATCGTCGAGCAGGGCAGCGCCGCCGAAGTGCTGGACGCGCCCCTGCATCCCTACACCCGGGGGCTGCTGGACTCGGTGCCGGCGGCGAATGCCGCTGGCGGGCGGCTGCGCCAGATTCCCGGCATGACGCCGTCGCTCGCGCACCTGCCGCCGGGCTGCGCGTTCCGCGAGCGCTGCGGCCACGCCGACGGCGCCTGCAGCTCGGTTCCCGAAATCACGCTGAGGGCGGCGCGCCAGGTGCGCTGCCATCATCCTCTATGAGCACGGCGCTGCTCGAGTTCCGGGACGTCTCCAAGCGCTTCGAGAAGCGCCTGGACTCCATCGAGCGCTTTGCGCTGCGGCTGGGCGCCGGCGTGGCCGGCCATATCGTGCACGCGGTGGACCGGGTGTCGTTCTCGGTCGCCGGGGGCGAGGTGGTCGGGCTGGTGGGCGAGTCCGGTTGCGGCAAGTCCACGCTTGGGCGCCTGGCCTGCGGCCTGCACGCGCCGACCGGCGGCGGCGTGTACTACAAGGGCGAGCCGCTGAACGGCAAGCCGGTGCGCGCGGTGCAGATGATCTTCCAGGACCCGTTCTCCTCGCTCAACCCGCGCATGCGCGTGGAGGAGATCGTGGGCGAGGCACCGCGGGTGCACGGGCTGGTG
>JAABQT010000114.1 GCA_011391295.1 Betaproteobacteria bacterium | reverse complement strand
GTAGGCCGTGGTGCCCGAGGTGAACTGGATCAGGAGCAGATCGGCGGCCGTCACACCACCAGGAACGAACGGCGCGGCGCGCAACTCTCCCACTTGCAGGGCATGCTCGAGCAGGGGCAAGTCCGGCCGGATCGCCTGCAGCATCGCCTCGTAGTCGTTGTCGAGGAATTTCGGCGCGTAGAACAGCGCCCTGCAATCGGCCTGCCTGAGGCAGAACGCCAGCTCCGCCGCCTTGAAGCGGGTGTTGACGGGCACGGTGACCGCACCGAGCAGCGCCGCGCCGTAAAAGTTAGTGATCCAGTGCTCGTCGTTGCCCATCAGCAGGGCGACATGGTCGCCTTTGCGCAAGCCGAGCGCGTGCATGCCGCCCGCGGCGTCCAGTGCGCGCCGCAACAATTCCCCGTAAGTCAGGCGTGCGGTGGCGGTGACCAGGGCTGCCGCGTCCGCTTTCTGCGCCGTGAGGAATTCGCCGAGCGTCCTCGGCGTCCAGGCGCTCACTGCTTCCCCAGCCACTCGCCCGAGGCGAGCTGTTCCTCGATCGCGGCGAGTTCCGTCGCCAGCGCGCCTTTGGCGTCGAGTTCCACGCCGCGGTCGATGCAGCGTTTGGCGAGGCGCAGGGATTGTGCCGGCGCCTCGAGGATGGTTTTCGCAATCTCCGCGAGCACCGCATCGAGCTGGTCCGCGGGGACCAGCCGCGCGACCAGGCCATGGCGTTCCGCCTCCTGCGCGTTGAGCGTACGGCCGGTAAACATGAGGTCCTTTGCCAGGCGCTTGCCCAGCACGCGCGGCAGGCGCTGCGTCGCGCCCACCGTACCGCGGATCGCTTCAGGAACGCGAAACGATGCGGCGGGCGTGGCGACGATGAAGTCGCAGGCGGCTGCAATTTCGCAGCCCGACCCCACCGCCGCGCCTTCGACAATTGCAATCACGGGCATCGGCAGGGACTCGATCGCGCCATAGGCGGCAAACGCCTTCATGCGCCGCTCGCGCACCTGCGCCTCATTCATCCCCTGGCGCTCCTTGAGGTCCGCACCGGCACAGAACACCGGGCCGGCGGCTCGAACGAACACGAGCTTGACGAAAGCATCCATGCCCTGCGCGGCAGCAAGCAATTCTCCGCACATGGCGAAGTTGAGCGCGTTGCGGCTTTCCGGACGGTTGAGCGTGATCGTGGCGACGCCGTCCCGCACTTCGAACAGGACGGTCATATGGCCTTCGTCTGCCGCAGTGCGGCAATGCGCTCGTCGCTGTAGCCGAGGCGTGCCTTGAGGATCGCGTCGGTGTGTTCGCCCAGCAGCGGCGGGCGGCCGATGGCCGGATCGTCCCAACCCAGAAACTTGTACGGCAGCCCGAGCGCCTTGAATTCGCCCACCCCCGGGTAGTCGAAACTGCCGATCAGCTTGCGCGCGCGCACCTGCGGATCGGCGAGGACTTCGGCCACATCGTTCACCGGCCCGACCGGCACCTCGGCGGCGTCGAGCTTTGCGACCAGTTCGGCGCGCGTGAGCTTCTCGACCGCACGCGTCATTGCCGCCATCACTTCGTCGCGGCGCGCCACGCGCGCTGAGTTGTTGAGAAAAATGAGGTCTGTCCCCATTTGCAGTGCTTCGCACAGCGGCGCCCAGTGCTGGTCGCTGGCGGTGATGTGCGCGTACTTGCCGTCCTTGCAGCGAAAGCTCGCCGAGGGCACGCGGCCGGGATGTTCGGTGCCAAGCCTGGGAGGAACTTCGCCCAGGGCGAAGTAGCGCGCGGCGGCAAGCGTCAGCAGGGACACCTGGCCGTCGAGCATCGAGAAGTCCACCAATGCACCGCGTCCGGTCCGGTCGCGCCCGGCGAGCGCCGAAAGGATCGCGATCGCCACCCACAGTCCCGAGGTGAGATCCGCGACCGGCAGGCCCGGCTTCACCGGCCCGCCGCCCTTCTCGCCGGTGAGGCTCATCAGGCCGCCCATCGCCTGGAACACGGTGTCGTAGCCCTTCTTGTGCGCATAGGGCCCGGTCTGGCCAAAACCGGTGCAGGAGACGTAGACCAGTTTCGGGTTCAGCGCGCTCAGCGTCGCGTAGTCGAGCCCCTGGCGGGCAAGCGTGCCGACGGGGAAATTTTCAACCAATGCATCGGCCTGCTGCGCGAGTTCGCGGATGATCCTGCGGCCCTCGTCGCTGCGCAGGTTGACGGTGATCGAGGCCTTCGAGCGGTTGCAGGCGAAGTAGTAGGCGCTGTCCTGCGCGAGCTGCGGCTCGAAGCCGCGCGTCTCGTCGCCCGTGCCGGGCTGCTCGACCTTGATCACCGTGGCGCCCAGCTCGGCGAGGATCATGCTCGCGAACGGGCAGGCGAGCACACGCGACAGGTCGAGAATGGTGAGGTGCTGGAGCGGCTTCATTTCAACGCCTGGTTACCTCATCGCGAGAAAAGCGATCCCGGCAAGCACCAGGAAAGCGCCGAGCAGGGTGCGCGGCGTCAGCTCCTCGCGGTTCCTGAGCAGGAACACGCTCACCGGGAAGATCACCAGCGGTGTCGTGTGCACCACCAGCACCGCCAGCGCGATCTCGATGCGCGTCATGGCGAGCGCGATGAAGATCGAACCCAGCGACGTGAACACGCCGCAACCGGTGTAAAGCAGGATTGCGGTGCGGTCCGCGCCGCGCAGCTGCGCACCGACTCGCGCCCAATTTCGCGTCACCGCAAACTGGCAGGCGAGCGCCGCCAGGGACGCGATTACCGTACCGAACGCCGCCTCGTTCCATTCGCGCATCGCCAGCCCGCGCAGCACATTGCCGAAGCCAAACCCGGCAACGGTCAGCAGCCCGACGGCGAATCCCCTGCGCAGGACCTCCGGCGAGAGTGAGTGCAGCGAGCCGGCGCGCGGCTGCGTGAGCCACAGGCCCGTCCACACCACGAACATCAGCGCGATCTCGTAAGCACCGAGCACCTCGCCGGCGAGCAGCCAGGCGCCGATCAGCGCGAAGGCCGGCGCGGTGGAGTGAAACACGCTTGCGCGCGAGGGCCCGAGAATTCTCACCGTGTCGAACAGGAATCTGCGGCCGAGAAAGGTGCCGATCACGCCGCCAATCGCGAACAGGCCGGCGCCCTTCCACTCCCAGGCGTAGGGCGCGGCGCGCACCGACAGCTCCACGCCGAACAGCGCCGCCGGAAACAGCACGTTGGTGGCGAGCACCACGAAGAACCCCGCCTCCACCGGCAGCCGCACCACCGCGTAGCGCGTGATGACGATGTTGGTGGCGAAAGACAGCATCGCCAGGAGCGCGTAGGTGATGCCCATGTCTCAGGGTTTGCGAAACGCGCGCATCCTCTTGTTGGCTTCGCGCCCGCGCTCGAGTGCCGCCTCGAGCGGCAGGTCGGCGGCCTCGTGGAACAGCTGCTTGGTGAGCTGCATCGCCGGCCGGCTGACCGCGGCGAGCTTGTCCGCGAGCTGCAATGCCGCGGGCAACAGGTCGGCGGGGGGCACGACGCGGTTCACCAGTCCCAGCGCCAACGCGCGCGGCGCATGCACCGCTTCGCCCAGCCCGACCAGCTCAAAGGCCGCCTTGCGCCCCGCCTGGCGCACCAGGTTCGCCATCACGATGGCAGCAACGATGCCGTGCTTCGTTTCCGGGTAACCGAGCGTCGCACCCTCGGCCATCACGGCGAGGTCGCCCGCGATGGCAAGCCCCGCGCCGCCGCCCATCGCCGCGCCGTTGATCGCCGTCACCACCGGCTTGGCCATGCGCGCAAACGCGAGGTGCAATTGCATGGTGAGCTCGGCGCGCGCCTCCACCAGGGGCTGCTGCTCCGGCGTGAGGTCCTTGAATTCGGCCAGGTCGGCGCCGGCGCAGAACCCCCGCCCGGCGCCCGTGAGCACCACGCAGCCCACCGTTTCCGCGGCGTCCGCCCCGCGCAGGCCCTCGAGCAGCGCGCGCGTCAGGTCCGTGTTCAGCGCATTGCGTTTTTCAGGCCGGTTCATGGTCAGGATGCGCACCCGGCCGCGATCGTCCGTCAGCAGGGTGCTCATCGGGCCTGCTTTTCGCTCTGGATAAAGCCGCGGGCTTCATGGGCGAGCTTTGCCATGATCGTGTCGAGCGCCGCTCGCTCCCTCGCGGTCAGGCAGCCGACGAAAGCATCGTTCCGTTCCGTCGCAGCCTGGATCAGCTTTCGATAGAGGGTTCTTCCCCTGGGAGTCAGGGACAGCCGTATGCCCCTGCCGTCGTTCGCGTCGGCCGCGCGCACCACGATCCTCTTTTTCGCCAGGCCCGCGACCACGCGGCTCATCTGGCTCTTGTCCATGCCGGCGGCGCGCGCGAGCTCGTTGAGCGATTGCGCTTCCGCCGTCCCGCCCAGCAGCGCCACGGTGCGCCACTCCCACAGGCTGACGCCGAATTCGCGCCGGTAGCGCATCTCCGCGCCGCGCGACAGCAGGTTCGCCACCTGGTGCAGGCGGTAGGACAGCAGCTCCCGGATGGTGGGGCTAGTCATCGAAGAACGGCGTCTCGTTCTCGCCGCGCAGGCGAATATCGAAGGTGACCAGGGTTGGTTCTGCTTTTTTTCCGATCAAAAGATTCCTTCTGTTCGAAACCAAACTCAAAACCGGATCCGGACCGTCCTCGAAGAACATGGTCGTCTTCAATATTCGCAACAAGCCGGAAAACATCACCATGAAGTTGACGTGCGGCTGGCGCCCCGCCGGCGCGCCGGGACGGATGGTGCGAAAGACGTAGCGGCCGTCCTTGTCCGTGGCCGCGCGGCCCCAGCCGAAGAAACCCGGATCGGCCTGCGCATGGCGCGGATCGGCCGGATGGCGGAAGATGCCCTGTGCGTCGGCCTGCCAGATCTCGACGACCAGGTTCTCCAGCGGCGCGCCGTCCTCCTGCGCCACGCGGCCGCTGATTTCGATCACCTCGCCCTGCGCCTTGCGGCCCTCGAACTGCGTGAGATCGTTCGCCGCCGCATCCACGTAGCGCGGCGGGAAAAACGGCCCGAGGGTGGCTTCGCCTGTTGGAATCATCACGGCTGCTCTGCGGTCGCAGCCTTGCCCCGCAGCACGATCTGGTGCTCGAACACCAGCGCATTGTGCGGATTGCCGGTGGGCGGGACGTAGCGCGCGACCAGCCGCTCGCGCGCGGCCGCATCCGGCACGGCGTTCAGGATCCGGTCCTGCGCATTGAGCGGCTCGCCCGGGAAATACATCTGCGTCACCAGGCGCGACAGCCACACCTTGCCGAAGACCGAGAAATGGATGTGCGGCGGTCGCCACCAGCCGTCCCCGGTGGGCACCGGGTAGGCGCCCGGCTTGACCGTGCGCAGTTCGAAGGCGCCGCTCTCGTCGGTCACCAGGCGCGCCGCGCCATAGAAGTTCGGGTCGGGCGGCGCATGGTCGTCGTCGTTGGGGTGGATGTAGCGGCCCGCCGCATTCGCCTGCCAGATCTCCACCACCGTGCCGCCGACGGGCGCGCCGTCCTCGTCCAGCACGCGCACCCTGAGGTGCATCAGCTGGCCGATCGCCTGCGCGGCGCCGTGCCCGGCGATGTCGCCGCCGAGCAGTTTCACGCGCCCCGCCACCTCCAGCGGTCCGGTCAGCTCGGACAGCGTGGGCTCGCGCCTCACGAGCGGCTCGCGCGGATTGCGCAGCGGGGTCTGCGGGTAGCCCGGCACGATGCGCGCCGGCTGGGTGCGCTCGTCGCGCGGTCGGATGATCGTGGCCATGGGCGTTGACAGCTTCGCGCACTTGGTTGATGCTGTCAACTATGTCGGACATCATCTTGTGCGAGTGTTTCGCACGCGACGGGCTGCAGCACGAACCCGCCTTCATCCCCACCGCCACCAAGCGCGCGCTGGTCGAGCGCTTCGCGGCGATCGGATTTCCGCGGGTGGAAGCGACCTCCTATTCCAACCCGA
>JAABQT010000113.1 GCA_011391295.1 Betaproteobacteria bacterium | reverse complement strand
CGGGCGCGACATGAACGAGTCGTGCAGCATGGTCAGCAGGTACGGGAAATCGATGCCGCGCGGGTTGGCGAAGCGGATCACGAGGAAGCTCTCGTCCGCAGCCGGAATGTGGCGCGCGATGAACGGGTTCGAGGTGTCCACCACCGGCACGCGCTGGAAGTTGATGTGCGTCTGCGCGAACTGCGGAATGATGTAGTGCACGTAGTCGGGCATGCGCCGCAGGATGGTGTCGGTCACCGCGTCGGTGGTGTAGCCGCGCGCCCCGCGGTCGCGGTGCAGCTTCTGGATCCACTCCAGGTTGATGACCGGCACCACGCCGATCAGCAGGTCCGCGTGGCGCGCCACGTTCACCTTGTCGGTGACCACCGCGCCGTGCAGCCCTTCGTAGAACAAGAGATCCGTATCCGGCTCGATCTCCTGCCACGGCGTGAAGGTGCCGGGCGGCTGCGCGTAGGGCGCGGCCTCCTCGGCGTTGTGCAGGTACTTGCGCGTGCGGCCGCCGCCCGTGGCGGCGTAGTCGCGAAACAGCGCTTCCAGTTCCTCGAACAGGTTGTTCTCGGGCCCGAAGTGGCTGACGTGCTGGTTGCCGCGCGCGAGTTCCTCGGCAATTCTCTGCTTCATCCCGGCGCGGTCGTAGCGATGGAAGGCGTCGCCCTCGACGAAGGCGGCCTTGACGCCTTCGCGGCGGAAGATCTCCTGGAAGGTGCGCATCACCGAGGTGGTGCCGGCGCCGGAGGAGCCGGTGATGGCGATGACCGGATGCTTTTCGGACATGGCGCCGCCCTCAGCCGCCGTGTGCGCCGCGGAACAGCCCGCGCGTGCCGAACAGCGGCGCGTCGTAGGGCTTTGCGTTGAAGTCGCGGTGGTACTGCTCGATGCGCTCGACCTCGTGCCGCGCGCCGAACACGAAGCCGGACCTCTGGTGCAAGCCCGCGGGTTCCACCTCCAGCACCGGGGCGTAGCCCGTGCTCGCCCGCCCGCCCGCCTGCTCGATCAGCATGCCGATCGGGTTCGCCTCGTAGAGCAGGCGCAGGCGGCCGCTGCGGCCGTGCTCGCGCTCGTCGCGCGGATAGAGGAACACGCCGCCGCGCATCAGGATGCGGTGCGCCTCGGCCACCAGCGAGGCGATCCAGCGCATGTTGAAGTCCTTGCCGCGCGGCCCGCTCTTGCCCGCCATGCACTCGTCGACGTAGCGCTTGACCGCCGGCTCCCAGAAGCGGCTGTTCGACGTATTGATCGCGAACTCGGCGGTGTCCTCCGGCACGCGCAGGCCCGGATGCGTGTAGATGAACTCGCCGATCTCGCGGTCGAGCGTGAAGCCATGCACGCCGCGGCCGAAAGTGAGCACCAGCATGGTGCTCGGACCGTAGATCGCATAGCCGGCGCACACCTGGCGCGTGCCGGGCTGAAGGAACGCGCGCTCCTCTTCGCCCGCAACGCCCTCGGGACAGGCGAGCACCGAGAAGATCGAGCCCACCGGAACGTTGACGTCGATGTTGGAGGACCCGTCCAGCGGATCGAACGCAAGCAGGTAGCGCCCGCGCGGAAACTCGTCCGGGATGCGGTAGGGATGCTCGAGCTCCTCGCTCGCCATGCCCGCGAGGTGGCCGCCCCATTCGTTGGTGCGCAGGAAGATTTCGTTTGCCAGCACGTCGAGCTTCTGCTGCTCCTCGCCCTGCACGTTGCGCGAACCGGCGCCACCGTGCATTCCCGACAGCGCGCCCTTGCCGACGGCATAGGCGATCCGCTTGCAAGCAATGCGGATGTCGTTCACCAGCGCAGTGAAGCCTCCGGTGGCCCCGGGGAAGCGCCGCTGCTCGCCGATGATGAACTCGGTGAGCGTCGTCTCACGCTGCGGCATGTGCTTGTGCCAGCAGCTTTGCGAGCCGCGCCAGGTCGAGTTCTTCCAGGGAGGGCAGCACCAGGTGCGCCGCCGAGAAATCCTCTTCGGCGGTCCAGCGCGAGGGCGTGACCACGGTCGTCAGGCCGGCGGCCTGCGCCGCGCGCAGCCCGTTGAGCGAATCCTCGAAGGCGATGCAGGCTTCGGGCGCGAGGCGCAGGCTGGCAAGCACCAGCCGGTAGATGTCGGGGGCGGGCTTTTTCTCCCTCACCTGGTCGCCGCAGGCGAGGACGTCGAAGCCGATGTCCGGCGCCGTGCCGAGGTTGGCCTGCAGCAGCGCGCCCACATTGGCCGAGGTGGTGGTCGAGGCGATGGCGAGCTTGAGCCCGGCGTCGCGCGCCGCGCGCAGCAGCGCCAGCACGCCGGCGCGAAACGGGCGCTGCCCGCGCACCAGGAGCCCGGTATAAATGCGTGTCTTGGTCGCGTGCAGCGCGGGCACGATCGCGAGCAGGCGCTCGCGCCCGGCGGCCGGCACGCGCAGCGTGCCGATGTAGTGCTGCAGGCGCTCCTTGCCGCCCGAGATCGCGAGCAGCCGCGTATAGAGCGGTGGGCTCCAGTCCCACCCCAGTTCGAATTCGATGAACGCGGCGTTGAACGCCTGGCGGTGCGTTTCCTCGGTGTCAGCCAGCGTGCCGTCAAGGTCGAAAATGAGTGCCTTAAGCATGGTGCACCACCAAGGCGGCGCCCAGCGTCTGGCGGACGTTGTCGTAGCCGATCAGCCGCACCACGTGCCCGGGGTTCGCCTTGCGGCAGGCCTCGGCCTCAGCAAGGATGCGCTCGACGCTCGTTTCGCCGAACAGCGGCAGTTTCCACATGGTCCAGTAAGAGCCCGCCATACATTGTGGATCGGCGTGCTCGATCGCCGGGTTCCAGCCGCGGGCGACGATGTACTCGACCTGCTGGCGCACCTGTTGCGGGGTCATCGGCGGCAGATAAGAGAAGGTTCCGAGTTTCATGCACTCACCGCGTCGAGTTTGTCCACCACGTCGAATTCGAACTTGACTTCCTTCCAGGTCTCCATCGCCGCCTTGAGCTCGGGCGAGCTGCGCGCCGCCGCGAGCAGGATGTCCTTGCCTTCGCGCTCCAGTTCACGGCCCTCATTCCTCGCCTGCACGCAGGCCTCGAGCGCGACCCGGTTGGCCGCCGCACCGGCAGCGTTGCCCCAGGGGTGGCCGAGCGTGCCGCCGCCGAACTGGAACACGGCGTCGTCGCCGAAGATCGCGAGCAGCGCCGGCATGTGCCAGACATGGATGCCGCCCGAGGCCACGGCGAACGCGCCCGGCATCGAGCCCCAGTCCTGGTCGAAGAAGATGCCGCGCGAGCGATCTTCCTTCACGAAGCGCTCGCGCAGGAGGTCGATCCAGCCGAGCGTCGCCTGCCGGTCGCCCTCGAGCTTGCCGACCACGGTACCGGTGTGCAGATGATCGCCGCCCGAGAGGCGCAGCGCCTTCAGCAGCACGCGGAAGTGGATGCCGTGGTGCCGGTCGCGATCGATCACGGCATGCATGGCGCGGTGGATGTGCAGGAGCACGCCGTTCTCGCGGCACCAGTTCGCCAGCCCGGTGTTCGCGCAGAAACCGCCGGTGAGGAAATCGTGCATGATGATCGGCATGCCGAGTTCCTTGGCGAACTCGGCGCGCTGGTACATCTGTTCGGGCGTCGGCGCGGTGACGTTGAGATAGTGGCCCTTGCGCTCGCCCGTTTCCGCCTCGGCCTTGCGGATCGCCTCGGCGACGAAGCCGAAGCGGTCGCGCCAGCGCATGAAGGGCTGGGAGTTGACGTTCTCGTCGTCCTTGGTGAAGTCCAGGCCCCCGCGCAGGCACTCGTACACCGCGCGGCCGTAGTTCTTGGCCGACAGGCCAAGCTTGGGCTTGATGGTGCAGCCGAGCAGGGGGCGCCCGTACTTGTCCATCTTGTCGCGCTCGACCTGGATGCCGTGCGGCGGCCCGCCGCAGGTCATCACGTAGGCGATCGGGAAGCGCACGTCCTCCAGGCGCAGGGCGCGGATCGCCTTGAAGCCGAATACGTTGCCCACCAGCGAGGTGAACACGTTCACCACCGAGCCTTCCTCGAACAGATCGATCGGGTAGGCGATGAAGGCGTAAAAGCAGGTGTCGTCGCCCGGCACGTCCTCGATGCGGTAGGCGCGGCCCTTGTAGTGCTCGAGGTCGGTGAGCAGGTCGGTCCACACCGTGGTCCAGGTGCCGGTGGATGATTCGGCCGCCACCGCGGCCGCGGCTTCTTCGCGCGGCACGCCCGCCTGCGGCGTGATCTTGAAGCAGGCAAGGAGGTCGGTGTCCTTGACCGCATAGTGCGGCTGCCAATAGGCCTGCCGGTAGTCCTTCACTCCGGCGCTGTACTTGCCGGCTGCTGCGGGCTGTGCCATGCGCTTCTCCTGAAAATCTCAAGCGCAGCCTAGCCTCCCCGCAACATAAGGGCTATTCACATTTTGTTCGCCCTGCCATAAGATTTATTTTGGCTTTCGGAGGAAACGGAATGAGAAGCGCCACGCTGCGCCAGCTGCGCACCTTTACCGAGGTGGCGCGGCGCCTGAGCTTTACCGCCGCCGCCAAGGCGCTGCACCTGACGCAGCCCGCGGTCTCGATGCAGGTGCGCCAGCTCGAGCGGGCAGCGGGGCTGCCGCTGCTGGAGCAGTTCGGCAGGCGGATTCACCTTACCGACGCCGGGCGCGAGCTGCTGCGCTACGCGGCCGGTATCTCCGACCTGTTGCGCGAGGCGGAAGACGCCATGAAGGCGCTGCAAGGGGTGGGCGGCGGGGAGCTCTCCATCGCCGTCACCTCTACGGCGAAGTACTTCGCGCCGCGCCTGCTGGCCGAATTCCGCGGCAGCTACCCGGAAGCGCGCCTGCGGCTCGCGGTGAGCAACCGCGAAGCGGTGGTGCGCGAGCTGACCGACAACACCGTGGACCTCGCAATCATGGGCCGGCCGCCGCGCGGCCTGGACACCGAGGCCGCGCCGTTCGCCAGGCATCCGATCGCCATCATCGCCGCGCCCGACCATCCGCTGGTGGACCGCAAGCGACTGCCGCTGGAGCGGCTCGCCGGCGAGACCTTCATCATCCGCGAGCGCGGCTCGGGCACCCGCGCCGCGATGGAGCATGTGTTCGCCGAGCGCGGCTTCAAGGTGCGCGAGACCCTCGAGATGAGCAGCAACGAGACCATCAAGCAGGCGGTGATGGCCGGCATGGGCATCGCGTTCCTGTCGATGCACACCATCGGCCTGGAGCTGCGCGCCGGGCGGCTGGCCCTGCTCGCGGTGAACGGCTTGCCGGTGATGCGCGAGTGGTATGTGATCCACCGGCGCGGCAAGCGGCTGTCGCCGGCGGCGCTGGCGTTCAAGTCGTTCCTGCTCGAGCAGGGCGCCGAGCTGATCGCACGCGCCGTGAGCTGAGCGCGCCGCGCTCCTATAATCGGCTGATGGCGCAGATGCCGTTCATCACCCCGCCTGCTTTCGTGGGCGGCGTGAGGCCGCCCAGCGAGCACGCGGCGGCTCCCGCGTGCTGGTTCGTATTCCGCGGCGACCAGCTTCTGGTGGAGATCGGGCCGGTCGACCCGCGTCCGGGCGATGATCCGCGGGTGCGCGAGCGGCCAAGCTGGGCGAGGCTGCCGTTGCTAAAAAACAACAATCCCTTGTGGTCGGATCCAGTTCGAACCCTATACCTAGGGGGTCTGGGGGAAGCGCAGTGCTGGGCAACCGAAGTCACGGCGGCCGAGGCGCCGCCCGGCTACAGCTGGGTCGGCCTGCGGGCGCTGTTCTCGGTGCTGGAGGACGCGCACTTTGCGCTCGCCGGGCGCGCGCTGCAGCTCCTCGACTGGGACCGCAGCCACCGCTACTGCGGCCGCTGCGGCACGCCCACCGAGCCCAGGGCAGAGGAGAGAGTGCGCGTGTGCCCGGCGTGCAAGCTCCCGGCGTATCCGCGCGTGGCGCCGGCAGTAATGGCCCTGGTGAAGCGCGATCGCGAGTTGCTGCTCGGGCGCAGCCCGCACTTCCCGCCCGGCATGTACAGCGC
>JAABQT010000112.1 GCA_011391295.1 Betaproteobacteria bacterium | reverse complement strand
GCTCTTCCGATCTGCCGCGGTTCTCGACCAGGACGTGGCCGATCATGGTGCGCAGCCTGCTCGCGCGCGCCACGGCGATCAGCTGCTCCATCATGCGCCGGCCCAGCCCGCGGCGCTGCCAATCGTCGGAGATCACCAGCGCGAACTCGCAGCTCTCGCCGTCCGGGTTGGCGACGTAGCGCGCCACGCCGATCTCGAGCTCGCGCGCGTCCACCTGCACCGTGGCGACGAACGCCATCTCGCGGTCGTAGTCGATCTGCGTGAAGCGCATCAGCATCCGCGGCGTGAGCTCGCGCAGCGTGTCCATGAAGCGGAAGTAGCGGCTCTCGGCCGACAGGCTCTTCACGAACGCCTGCTCCATTTCGGCGTCCTCGGGCCGGATCGGACGCAGCGTCACTTCCGGGCCGGTGCCCGGGTGCCAGGTCGTGATCAGCTGCGTGGGGTAGGGATGGATCGCCATGTGGCCGTAACGGTCGCGCTGCGGCGCGCACTGGCGCAGCACGACGCGCGCGTCCACCGCGATGGCGCCCGCCTCGTCGGCGATCAGCGGGTTGATGTCGAGTTCCGCCACTTCGGGCAGCTCGCACACCAGTTCCGAGACGCGCAGCAGCACTTCCTCCAGCGCCGCCATGTGCACCGGCGGCATGCGCCGGAACGCGCCGAGCAGCTTCGATACGCGCGTGCCGCGGATCATGTCGGCGATCAGGAACTGGTTCAGCGGCGGGAGCGCCACCGCGCGGTCGCGGTGCACTTCGATGGCCGTGCCGCCGGTGCCGAAGACGATGGCCGGACCGAACACCGGATCGCGGATCACCCCCACCATCAACTCGCGCCCGTGCGCGCACCTGATCATCGGCTCCACGCTGACGCCGTTGACGCTCGCCTCGGGCCGCAGGCGGGCGGCCTCGTCGACGATCTGCTGCCAGGCGGCCTGCACCGCCAGCGCATTGGCGACGTTGAGGCGCACGCCGTTGACGTCGCTCTTGTGCGTGATCTCGGGCGAATCGATCTTCAGCGCCACCGGAAAGCCGAGCTCGCCGGCGACCAGCATCGCCTCGTGCGCCGAGCGCGTCACCACGGTCTTCGCGATCGGGATGCGGAACGCCGCCAGCAGCGCCTTGGACTCCATCTCCGAGAGCACGCTGCGCCGCGCGGCCAGCGCCGCGTCGACGATCACGCGCGCGGTATCCAGGTCGGGCGCGCCCTGCGCCGCCACCGGCCCGGGCGTCTGCAGCAGCGCGCGCTGGTTGCGGTGGAAGGCCGACAGGTAGCCGAAGGTCTCCACCGCGGGGTCGGGCGTGCGGAACACGGGAATGCGCGCCTGCGCCAGCAGGCGCCGCGCCGCGGCGGTCTGCTCCTCGCCCATCCAGCAGGCGAGGACCGGCTTGGTCGCGCCCTTTGCCGCGTCGATCACGGCCTGCGCGGCCTCGGCCGGCTCGGTCATCGCCTGCGGCGTGAGGATGGCGAGCACGCCATCCACGTTTTCGTCGGCGAGGCAGGCCGACACCGCGGTTTGGTAGCGCGCGGCATCGGCGTCCCCGATCAGGTCGAGCGGGTTGCCGTGCGACCAGTTGGCGGGCAGCGCCGGCCTGAGCGTTTCGATCGTCGCCGCCGAGAGCTGCGCCAGCGGGATGCCGAGGTCGGCGGCGCGATCCGCCGCCATCACCCCCGGCCCGCCGCCATTGGTGACCACCGCCAGCCGGTCGCCCTGCGGGCGCACGTGCGCGGCGAGCGCCTGCGCGGCGGCGACCATCTGGCCGATGGTGCTGACGCGCACCACGCCGGCGCGCTTGACCACCGCGTCGAACACGTCGTCCAGGCCGACGATGGCGCCGGTGTGCGACACCGCGGCGCGCGAGCCCGCGGGGTGGCGCCCGACTTTCATCACGATCACCGGCTTGACGCGCGCCGCGGCGCGCAGCGCGGAGACGAAGCGCCGCGCGCTCCTCACGCCTTCGATGTACAGCAGGATGTGCTCGGTCTTCGGGTCCTCGATCAGGTAATCGATGATCTCGCCGAAATCCACGTCGGTGGAACCGCCGAGCGACACCACGCTGGAGAAGCCGACCATGTTCGGGCGCGCCCAATCCAGCATCGCCGTGCACACCGCGCCCGACTGGGAGACCAGGCCGAGCGAGCCGGGGAGCGCGGTGCCGCGCGCGAAGGTCGCGTTCAGCCCCAGTTCCGGGCGCATCAGGCCCAGGCAGTTGGGGCCGACCACGCGCAGCCTGTGGCGGCGCGCGTTTTCCAGCAGGGCCTTTTCCAGTTTTACGCCGGCGGGTCCGGCCTCCGAAAACCCGGCGCTGATCACCGCCACGGACCGGACACCGGCCTTGCCGCATTGCTCCACGATCTCCGGCACCGTGGGCGCCGGCGTCGCGATCACCGCGAGATCCACGCGCTGTGGCACCTTGGCGATGCTTGCGAAGCAGGGAACGCCTTGTACCGATCTGTATTTCGGATTGACCGCGAACAGGGCGCCGCGGTACCGGGCGGCGAGCATGTTGGCGATCAGTACTGCGCCCACGGCGCCCGCGCGCTCGGTCGCGCCGATCACCGCCACGGCGGCGGGCTCGAACAGTGGCGTGAGGTAATGCTTTTCGGACAGATTGGCCATTGGTTGACTATACAATTGGCGCACCACCCTGGGGGACGCAAGATGGAAGCCGCATCCACCGAAAAGCTGATGGCCGAACTGCGCGCCGTGGTGCGCGACGCCGAGGCGCTGATGCAGTCCGCCGCCGCCGAGTCCGGCGAGCGCCTGCAGGAGGCCGGCGAAAGCGCCAAGGAGGCGGCCCGTGAAATCGACGAGCAGGTGCGCCGCAACCCCTGGGCCGCGGTCGGCATTGCCGCGGCTGCCGGGCTCCTGCTCGGCCTGCTGCTCGGGCGCAAATAGCCATGGGCCTGGTGCAATCCGCACGCGCACTTCTCGCCTCCCTGCTTGGGCTGGCGCGCACGCGCCTGGAACTGCTCAGCGTAGAGCTGCAGGAGTTGCTCGCGCGCCTGGTGCTGCTGATGATCGGCGCGGTGGCGGCGATCCTGCTCGGTGCGCTGGCGCTGGGCTTCGGCGCCGTGGCCTTGGTCGTGGCAGCAGCCCCGGAGCATCGCGTGGCGGTGTCGGCGGGTCTCGCGCTCGCATTCCTCGCCGCCGCCGCCCTGATTGCCTGGCGCGTGCGCCGCGCAGCGAAGCTGCGCCCCTTCGGCGCGAGCGTCGCGGAGCTCGAGCGCGACGGCGCGGCGCTCGAGCCGCGCGAGTGAGAATGGTCCTCGAGACTCTCGCGCGCAGGCGCGCGGCGTTGGTCGAGCGCTCGGCTGCGCAGCGCGCGCAATTCGCCGCCGCGGCGGCTGGCGTGCAGCATTCGGTGACGCAGCCGCTCCTGCTCGGTTTCGGCGTCGCGGCGACGCTCCTCTCCTCGTCCCCGAGGCTGCGGGGATTTTTGGTCAGGGCATGGGTCATCTACGCCTTCGTCAGGCGGCTGCTGGATCGATGAGGCCGCCCGAATCGCTCGCGGCGCCTGCGGGTGCGCTGCAGCGGCTCAAACTGCGATTCGACCAGAACGAGCGCGAAGTCGCGGTCGTTTTTTTTGTCGGCGGTTTCGTGTTCGACCTGGTGACGCTCGGGCGCATCGACTCCTGGCTCACCATTGCCCAGCAGGCGGCGTACCTTGCCGCGGTGATGGCGGTGCTGATGCACATGTTCTTCCAGCAGTCCGCGCCGCCGGCGGTGACGGCCGAGTCACCGCGGTTGCAACGCTGGTACTACGAGTACCGCTCGGCGGCCATCCATTTCGCCCTGGGCGCGCTGCTGAGCCTGTACGCCATCTTCTATTTCAAGAGCTCGTCGCTGCTGGTGTCCTTCGGCTTCCTCGCGTTCCTGGTGGCGCTGCTGGCGGCCAACGAATCGCGGCGTTTCAAGGCGCTGGGCCTGCACGTCAAGTTCGCGCTGCTCGGCCTCAGTTTGCTTTCCTTCGCCGCCATCGTGGTGCCGGTCCTGGTCGGCTCGATCGGCCTCGGCGTGTTCCTGCTGTCGATGCTGGCCGGCTCGCTGCCGCTCGCCGCAGCCGCATGGTGGGTGCGCAGATCCGCGCCCGGCATGTTCGCGCAGGCGCGGCGCCAGATCCTCCTGCCGTCCGGCTGCGTGCTGTTGGGCTTCCTCGCTTTCTATCTTTTCAGGCTGATCCCGCCGGTGCCGCTGTCCATCCCGTTCATCGGCGTGTATCACGCGGTGGAGCGCACCGAGCAGGGCTACCGCCTGACCCACGAGCGGCCCTGGTGGCGCTTCTGGCAGAACGGCGACCAGCAGTTCCTCGCCCAGCCGGGCGACAGGATTTTCGTCTTCTTTCGCGTGTTCTCGCCCGCGCGCTTCGCCGACCGCGTGCAGATGCGCTGGTACTGGGAGCCCGGCGGGCGCGGCTGGTTGCTGCAGGACACGATCCCGATCGATATCGTCGGCGGGCGCGAGGAGGGCTTCCGCGGCTACGGCTTCAAGGCCAACTACCAGCCCGGGCGCTGGAAGGTGCAGGTCGAGACCACTGACAGCCGCGAGATCGGGCGCGTGTACTTCACGCTGGAGAGCGTGGCGCCGGGGCCGCGCACCGTCGAAACCGATCTCGACTAGCCGGGCGGCGGCTTGACGCAGGTCAAACCGCGCGCAGCTGCCTTGCCTAGCATGCGCAAGTCCAATGAGCGCCTGCTTTCACTGCGGCCTGCCGGTCATCGAGCCGGGCAGGCACCGCGCCGCCGTGCTCGGCGCCGAGCGCGCGTTTTGCTGCGCCGGGTGCGAGGCGGTGGCGCGCACCATCGCCGCGGCGGGATTCGAGAAGTACTACGAGGCACGTAGCGGCGCCGGATTGCGTCCGCAGGCGCTGCCGCCGCTCGGGATCTACGACGATCCGGCGGCGCAACGCGAATTCGTCGCCATGCCCGGCGAGCATGTGCGCGAGGCGACGCTGATCCTCGAGCACATCCGCTGCGCCGCCTGCCTGTGGCTCAACGAACAGGCGTTGCGCCGAGTCCCCGGCGTGCAGCGCGCCGACGTCAACTTTGCCACCCAGCGCGCGCAGATCGCCTGGGATCCGCGCACCACGCGGCTGTCCGAAATTCTCGCGGCGATCCGCGCCATCGGCTACGACGCCGCTCCGTTCGACCCGCGCCGCAGCGACGCATCCGCGCGGCGCGAGCGGCGCCGCGCGCTGTGGCGCCTGTTCGTCGCCGGCTTCGGCGCCATGCAGGTGATGATGTATGCGTGGCCCGCGTATGTGGACGCGGGCGCCGGCACGCTGGGCGCCGAGGCCGCGGCGCTGATGCGCTGGGCGAGCCTCGTCATCGCCGTGCCGGTGCTCATCTTTTCCTGCGGCCCGTTCTTCCGCGGCGCCTGGCAGGACGCGAAGCGCCGCCGCGTCAGCCTCGATACGCCGATCGCCCTGGGCCTTGCCGCCGGCTTCGCCGCGAGCGCCTGGGCGACCGTCACGGGATCGGGCGAGGTGTATTTCGATTCCATCGCCATGCTTGCGCTCCTGCTGCTCGGCGCGCGCACCGCGGAGCTGTTCGCGCGCCAGAAGGCGGGCCGCGAACTGGACCGCCTCGCGCGCTGGATGCCGGCATTCGCGCTGCGCCTGCGGGACGGCATCACCGAGCGCGTCGCCGCGCATGCGCTCGTACCGGGCGATCTCGTGCGCGTGGGCGCGGGCGAGCGCGTTCCCGCCGACGGCGAAGTCGCGCAGGGCGCCTCCAGCGCCGACGAGTCGCTGCTCACCGGCGAATCGCGCCCGGTCGCCAAGCGCGCCGGCGCGGCGCTCGTCGGCGGCTCGGTGAACCTCGAGCAGCCGCTGACGATGCGCGTGACGCGCGCCGGGGCCGACACGCAGGCCGCGGCGATCGGCAGGCTGGTGGAACGGGCAGCCGCGACGCGTCCCGCGCTGGTGGAGCGCGCCGACCGCCTGGCACAGGTCCTG
>JAABQT010000111.1 GCA_011391295.1 Betaproteobacteria bacterium | reverse complement strand
ACGATCACGCTCATGGCGTAATCGAGGTACGAGCGGCGCATCTCCTCCTCGAGGCTGACGGGGAGAGTTTCCTTGGCGAACTGGTCCATTTCGGCTCTTGTTCTGGGGGGGGGGGAAGCGGGCCGTTTGAGCGGCAATTTCGAGCGCACGATTTTATCACGCGCCGCCCTCTCGACCTGCGCCCGGCCCTGTGATTAAATACAGGCGTCCCCAGGGAGGAAGAATATGAATATCCGCATGCATGCGCAGTCGATCGTTTGTGCCGCCGCGCTCGTGGCGCTGGTGGGTTGCGCCACCACCGAGGAGCCCGCTCCGCCGCCCGCTCCCGCACCGGCGCCCGCCGCACCGGCGCCGGCCCCCGCCCGCGCTCCCGCCCCCGCACCGGCAGCAGCGCCCGCGCCAGCGGCCAAGCCCGCCGCGCCCGCGAAGCTGCGCGTGTTCTCGCAGGTGCTGTTCGCCTTCGACAAATCGGCGCTTGACATGAAGGCGCAAGACACGCTCGATCGCGAGGTGGTGGTGCGTTTCGGCGAGTTCTCCGACCTGCGCTTCATCAATATCAGCGGTTACACCGACCGCATCGGCTCCGTGTTCTACAACCAGAAGCTGTCGCTGCGCCGTGCCGAGGCCGTCAAGGCCTACCTGGTGAGGCAGGGCGCGAACGGCTCGAAGATCGAGACCACGGGCTTTGGCAAGATGTACGTCGGCTCAACGCTGCCGGTCGCGGCCTGCGACAAGGTCAAGGAGCGCAAGGCGCTGATCGCCTGCCTGCAGCCGAACCGGCGCGCCGAAGTGGAGGTCCTCGGCACGGGCCGCTAGGCGCAAGCCGCGGCTCCACCGCAAGCCCCGCCGCGCGCGGGGCTTTTTTGTTGGCATGACCGAAAACCTGCTCATCAACGCGCGCTGGGTGGTGCCGGTGGAACCCGCCGGCACGGTGCTCGAGCGCCATGCCGTCGCGGTGCGCGCGGGCCGCATCGAGGCGGTGCTGCCGGCGGCGGATGCCGCGCAGCGCTACGCGCAGTACGCGCGCGTCGACCTGCCCGGACACGCGCTCATTCCCGGACTGGTGAATGCGCACACGCACGCCGCGATGTGCCTGATGCGCGGCATCGCCGATGACGTGCCGCTGATGCGCTGGCTGCAGGGGCACATCTGGCCGGTGGAAGCGAAGCACGTCTCGGCGCAGTTCGTGAAGGACGGCACGCTGCTCGCCTGCGCGGAGATGCTGCGCGGCGGCGTGACCTGCATGAACGACATGTACTACTTCCCCGAGGCCGCGCTGGAGGCAGCGCTGCAGGCGGGCATGCGGGCGGCGCTCGGTATGATCGTGATCGAATTTCCCTCCGCCTATGCCCCGGATCCGGACGCCTACCTGGCGCAGGGACTGGAAATGCGCGACCGCTGGCGCGAGCACCCCTTGCTGTCGTTTTGCCTGGCGCCGCATTCACCCTACACGGTGTCCGATGCGAGCTTTCGCAAGGTGGCGCAGTTCGCCGCGGAACTCGACCTGCCGGTGCACGTGCACGTGCACGAAACCCGCGACGAAGTGGAACGCTCGGTCACCGAGCACGGCGTGCGTCCGCTGCAGCGGCTCGCCGGCCTGGGCCTGCTCGGGCCGAACCTGATCGCGGTGCATGCGGTGCACCTGGCGCCGGACGAAATCGCGCTGCTCGCGCGCCACGGTTGTTCGGTCGCGCATTGCCCTTCCTCCAACCTCAAGCTGGCGAGCGGCATCGCGCCCGTCGCCGCGCTGCTCGATGCCGGGGTCAACGTCGCGCTGGGCAGCGATGGCGCGGCGAGCAACAACCGGCTCGACCTGTTCGAGGAGATGCGCCTCGCGGCCCTGCTCGCCAAGGCGGCGAGCGGCAACGCCGAAGCGATGCCCGCGCATGCCGCGCTGCGGGCTGCCACGCTCGGCGGCGCCATCGCGCTCGGCGTGCAGGAGCGCATCGGCTCGATCGTGCCCGGCAAAGCCGCCGACCTGGTGGCGGTCGCCCTGGACGACCTGGCCCTGCAACCGATCTACGACGTCGTTTCGCACCTGGTCTACGCTTGCGCGCGCGAACATGTGACCGATGTGTGGGTGGCGGGCGAACGCGTCGTGCGCGAGCGTGCGCTGACGCGCCTGGACCCCGCGGACTTGCAACGACGGGCGGGGTTGTGGCAGACTAATATATTGAATTGACGGGCCATTATTCTTTTTCACCGGTCCGGTCGCCAATTCCACAATGACGGGGAGAACACGCATGTTCATGAATTCTTTGCGATCTGCTGGGCTGATCGGCGCGCTGCTGGCGATGGCCGTACTGGTGGGTTGCGCCACCACCGAGGAGCCGGCGCCGGCGCCCGCGCCGGCACCTGCACCCGCCACGCCCGCGCCCGCGCCCGCGCCTGCCGCGGCACCTGCCCCGGCACCGGCACCAGCCCCGGTTGCCGCACCGGCACCAAAGCGCGCGCCCGCACCGGTTGCGCAGAAAGTGACCCTGGCGACGGACGTGCTGTTCGACTTCGACAAATCGGTGGTCAAGCCCGCGGGCAAGGCCCGGCTGGATGACCTGGCGCAGAAAGTGCGCGGCATCAAGCTCGAGGTGGTGATCGCCATCGGCCACGCAGACTGGATCGGCAGCGACGCCTACAACCAGAAACTCTCCGTGCGTCGCGCTGAATCGGTGAAGGCCTACATGGTGTCGAAGGGCGTGGAGCCGAACCGCATCTACACCGAAGGCAAGGGCGAAAAGCAGCCCGTGGCGAGCAACAAGACCAAGGAAGGCCGCGCCAAGAACCGCCGCGTGGAAGTCGAAGCCATCGGCACGAAGTAACACGTCGCGTTTCGCGGCAAGAAGGCCCTGCTTCGGCGGGGCTTTTTTTTGCCTGCGGTTTTTTGAGGCTTGGGGGCGGAGGGTGCAAATGCCCATGCTATGGTTTGGCCCTCAAGGTCTCATGATTTTGGCTGCGAGATTCATGCTGCCAAAATCATGAGATCGTTTTGAAAAGCCCATGCCCACCCCCATCAACGCCGACCCCGCCGAACTGGAGAAATTCAGCCGCCTCGCGCACCGCTGGTGGGATACGCAAGGCGAATTCCGGCCGCTGCACGAAATCAATCCGCTGCGCCTGGAATGGATCGAGCGCCACACGCCGCTGGCAGGCCGCGACGCGCTCGACGTCGGCTGCGGCGGCGGTATCCTCGCCGAGGCGATGGCGCGGCGCGGCGCGTGCGTCGCCGGCATCGACCTGGCGGAAAAGCCGCTGCGGGTGGCGCAGCTGCACCTGCTGGAAAGCCGGCTCGAGGTGCGCTATGAGCTCGCGACCGCGGAGAAGTACGCCGGCGCCCACGCCGGCGCGTTCGACGTCGTCACCTGCATGGAGATGCTTGAACACGTGCCCGACCCGGCGAGTGCGGTCGCAGCCTGTGCACGCTTGCTGCGTCCCGGCGGGCACGCGTTCTTTTCCACCATCAACCGCAATCCGAAGGCTTATCTTTTTGCCGTCATCGGCGCCGAGTACGTGCTCAAGGTGCTGCCCAAAGGCACGCACGATTACGCGCGCTTCATCCGCCCGTCCGAACTGGCGCAGTGGTGCCGCGCCGCCGGGCTGCGCGAAGTGGATTTGATCGGCATGACCTACAACCCGCTCACGCAGCGTTACCGGCTGGGCCGCGATTGCGACGTCAACTACCTGTTGTGCTGCCAGCGTGACGCCTAGAGCGGTCCTGTTCGATCTCGACGGCACGCTTGCCGACACCGCGCCCGACCTCGCGGCCGCCCTCAACCGCCTGCGCGCGGATCAGGGCCTGGCGCCGCTGGCGCTGGAGCGCGTGCGGCCGTTTGCCTCGGCGGGGGCACGCGGACTGGTGCACGTCGGCTTCGGCATCAAGCCCGGCAATGACGAATACGACGCGCTGCGCGAGGCGTTCCTCGAGGCCTACCGCGAGAACACTTGCGTCGAGACACGGCTGTTTCCCGGCATCGCCGAGCTGCTTGCCGAGCTCGCGCGGCGCTCCATCGCCTGGGGCGTGGTGACCAATAAGGCCACCCGCTTTACCGACCGCGTCCTCGCCGGGCTTGGCCTTGCGCCGGCGTGCGTCGTGTGCGGCGACACCACGCCGCATCTCAAGCCACATGCAGCGCCCATGTTGCACGCCGCGGAGCTCCTGGCAATTCCGGCGCACGCCTGCGTTTACCTCGGCGACGACCTGCGCGACGTTCAGGCCGCGCGTGCCGCGGGCATGCGCGCCGTGGCGGTCGAATGGGGCTACCACCATCCCGAGAACGGCGGGCCGGCGACCTGGCAGGCGGATGCGGTGATCGCGCAGCCGCGGGACTTGATCGGTCTGCTCTAGCCCCCATATGCAATAATGCGTTGCGCACGAAACGGGGGCGACCTGGTTTCGACGCGGGTTGCGAAGCAGCGCAGGGCATGCCGAGGACCAGTGACCTCGTAAATCCATCTGGAAACACTACAAACGCCAACGACGAGCGTTTCGCTCTAGCCGCCTAATACCGGCTAGACGCTGCACTGGTCTGCTGATGGGCCAGGCTCCCTAAAAGGAGTGCAGCGTCATTCACATCAGCCTCTCCCCTTGGCTTGGCCGCTTGGCCTTGGGGATCCGTCGAAGCGGCTAGCCGCGAGTCAGCCTGCCGGTTGGCGGGCTCAAGGCGAATCTCAAATAACCAGGCTAAGCATGTAGTCCTGACTGCCTAGGGCTTGCGGACGCGGGTTCGATTCCCGCCGCCTCCACCATAAATTCAAGTCCTTATGTATTCTTGGGGCGCCTGAGGGGCGTTTCGCCTCCTAAGACGACCAACGCTTAGATTTTTTGCGGAGAGAGGGATTCGAACCCTCCAAGGACTGACTGCCAGTCCGCGGATCGTCTTCAAGCACTACGCGCGCTGGATCGAATCAGCCGACCGGGGTAAGGAGCGCGCCAAGATCGACGCGTTTCTGGCTCAAGCTTGGGCCTAGTAGCGGCCCCGCTAAGGTAGTGCGCCGTTCCCCGCGATCCTAGCCATCAGCGTCGCCAGGGGAAATATACCCTTTAAGTCATATAAGTGAAGATTTATTCACTTAATGGTATAAAATTACACGTCATGTGATACCCTATAGATCATATAACTTATGACCTATCCCTTAAAGGGTATGAAGCCTACAAGACTACAAAGCCTGCCGGACGACCTCCGGCAAGAGATTAGAGCGCAGCGCAAGGCGAAGGGCTGGAGCCAGCAGGAACTCGCCCAAAAAGCCGGCCTCTCGCAGCGGCACATCTCCGGCATCGAAACCGGAAAGATCGTCCCGCGCTACGACACGCTCTTGGACATCCTGCGCGTGCTCGATCGCGACCTGATCCTCATTCCCCGCGAGCTTCTGTCCGCTGTACAGGCCCTGCTCCGCGATTATCGGAATCGCACCGTCCATGGCGAGACCGACGAACGCCCCCTCTACGCGGTAGACGAGGACACCCCAAATGGCTGAACAGCAACTCGACGCGCTTGCCGTTCGACTGCATGGTCAAAGGATTGGCGTCATCAATCGCCTTGCCGGCGACAAGTATCTGTTCTCCTTCGACCAAGCGTACGTAGACGATCCAACTCGGCCCACACTAAGCCTCTCCTTCAAGGGCACCTCAGGCGGCCTGATAACCGGTGTTCGCCCCTACAACGTGCGGCTACCGCCGTTTTTTTCCAATCTGCTACCCGAAGGTCATTTGCGCGAATACCTCGCGGCCCGCGCTGGCGTGAAGGTCAATCGAGATTTCTTTTTGCTCGCTACTCTCGGCGCAGATCTTCCAGGTGCCATATCCGTCACCCCTACCGATGCCGCTGCCGATGATCATCATGATCATGAAGATCGTGATCAGCATGGCCAGCGTCCCCTGCGATTCTCCCTGGCCGGTGTCCAGCTCAAGTTCTCGGCGGTCATGGAGGCAAGCGGAGGTTTGACCATCCCGGCCGACGGGATCGGAGGCTCCTGGATCC
>JAABQT010000011.1 GCA_011391295.1 Betaproteobacteria bacterium | reverse complement strand
CCTCAGACCTTGGCGGTGCGGTAGTAGTTGTTCACGTGCGCCGTCTCCTGGTAGCCGCGAGACTTGCGCTTGTCACCCTCGGTCGACGAACCCTGCAGGGCCTGCTTGCCCCCGACGATCGCGGCCGCACCGGCGACACCCCCGGCACCGACGCTCAACAGGAAATTTCTGCGGGAAAGCTTGGCGTTTTTCTGGCTCACGGCGCGCCTCCTTGTGTCTGGCGTATTCGGGCCCCGAAGCAAAACCCAGGGCAAAAGTGAAATTCTGTGTAACTTAACCTTCACTTTTCCATTGATCAAGAGAAGGAAATTGACCAACTGAGAACCGATCTCATCAATCCTCGCCAAGATGAGATTCATTCTCGCCCTCGATTTGTCAGTCGATCTCGAACGCCTCGCGCTCGACCTCGAAGAATGCGCGCGTGAATGCTGCAACAGGCTTGTAAAAACGCGCAGTCTCAGAAGCCTTTACCGCGTCGCAAAACTTGCTCGCACCCCGGTAGAGGTATTGATTGAAAAACGCCTTCTGCTCTTCAATGGTTCGTTGCTGCACCGCAATGGAAAATCGCATGGTTTCGCACAGTGCCGACACGTGGTCTTCCGGCTCGTTGACGTTCTCGTGGCGGGCGATGCCCCAGTCCGCAAGCAGCGCACGCAAATCCACCAGCGGCGTCTCGCTCTCGTATCGCATCGAGTAGTGCATCAGGTACGGGGTCACTGCCGCACGCCCCGGCGCAGCGAACAGCGCCGTGTGCTCATGCACCAGCAGTACGGGAAACGCGCGGCGGCACGCGTCGGCCATCTCGCGCCACGCGGCGGCCAGCGCCTTACCCTGCCCGGTACGCGACGCGTCGTCCCGGGGGAAACCTTCGGCATGCACCAGCGCGGACAGCAGCTGCGCATCGGGCGCCGAGTGGAACAATCGCGCCACCAATCCGTACAACTGCGCGCGCGCGTGGTCTTCGGGAGACACATTCGGCTTGAAATGCAGGGGCGCGGTGCCGCTCACCGCTTCCTCGGCGCGAGGTCGAGGACGGAGACTTCGCTCTTGTTTTCCATCATGTCGACCAACCGGCAGTCGCCGCACATCTGCAGGCGCTTGTGTGCCACGCCGCCGGCGAACATCGAATGCCCGCCGAGCTTGCCGAGCATGTTGTCCACCATCTGGCGCGTGCCGAACGCCTTGCCGCAACGCACGCAATGGAACGGGTCGGCCTCGTTGAGCACCACCGGCTCCTTCGCCTGCGCCCCGAACAGCAGGCGCGGGACGAGTTGAATTGCGTCCTCCGGGCAGGTCGCCTCGCACAGCCCGCATTGCACGCAGTTGCGCTCGATGAAGCGCAGGCTCGGCGCGTCGGCCGCGTCTAGCAGCGCCGATTCCGGGCAAGCGCCGATGCATGCCTTGCACAGGGTACAGGTGACTTTGTTGACCACCAGCGCACCGAATGGCGCGCCCGCCGGCAATGCGACGATTTCTTGCGGCGCGGGGGCCTGCTTGGCCAGGTGATCGAGCTCGAAATCGAGCGTGGTGCGCTTCTCGGCGGAGAAGTTGAAGCCCGCGCTTTTCGCCACGCCGCTCGCAGCCTCCAACGCCCACAGCCGCGTCTCAAGCGTTTTCGCGTCCGCAACGCGCAGCAGTTCGAAGTGCCGTCCCTGGTAGCCCAGCCCGGTGACGATGGCCTGCGCAAATCGCATCTGCTCCGCCAGCGCGGCAGCGTAGCCCTCGGGCTTGTCCTCATCCATCACCACCACCACCTGGCTCGCGCCGTAGCACAGCGCCCCGAGCAAGGCGTCGATGCCGATCGATGCGACGTGGAACACCCCCGATGGCAGTGCGCGCGCCGGCAAGCCCTTGCCGCCGCGCACCGCGCGCCGCCCGACCCCCTGCACGAGTTCGCGACCCGTCTCCAGATCGTGGAATACCACGCAGGCGTCTTTTCCGCCCGCCTCGCGGTAAGTGCCGAGCAGCGATTTCAGGCGCATGCCGAAGTCCGGCGCGCGCGGGTACGCGTAGGTCATCGCGCCGGAAGGACACACCGTCGCGCAACCGCCGCAGCCGGCGCACAGATGCGGATCGACCTTGACGTGATCGCCGTCGGCGCGGATCGCACCTGTCGAGCAGACGTCGAGGCAGCGCGTGCACCCGGTCACACTGGAGCGGCTGTGCGCGCAAATGCTTTCGCGGTACTGGAAAAAGCGCGGCTTCTCGAAATCTCCCACCAGCTGCGCAAGCCTGGCCACCGCGAGCGCCTGCTCGAGCGGGTCGGCGCCCGGCGCAAGATAGCCCTGCGGCAGATCCGGCATCGCCAGCAGCGGCGTGCCCGAGAGGTCGAGCACCAGGTCGAAGGTCTCGCTGCGCGCCCGATCCGCGCGCGAGAAGTCGACCGCGCCGATGGCGCCGCAGGCACTCACGCATTTCCGGTGCGCCTTGCACTTGCCGAGGTCGACCTGGTAAGTGAAGTCGATCGCGTTCTCCGGGCACGCATCGACGCAGGCGTTGCAGCGCGTGCACAGATCCAGATCGATCGGATTATCCTGCTGCCACTCGAGCTTGAATGCGCCGAGGTGCCCGCTGATGCCCAGGGGCTTGCCGGACCAGACCGGATAGGCCCGCTCCACGGGCAGTTCACCGCTTTGCTGCCGCGTCATCAGCACGTTCGGCTCGAGTGGTCCGCCGAGTTCGCCCACCAGGCGACGTGCCCACGCCAGCGCCGGCGCGGATGGTCCGAGAATCAAGAGCTGGCCGCCGGACTTGTACGAGACGCTGGGTACCGGCTCCGGATCGGGCAAGGCCGCCACGGCCAGCAGCGCCGCGATCTTCGGTGTCGCGCGCGCGGCCTGCGACGACCAGCCGGCGCTCTCGCGGATGTTCACGAAATCCACGCGCGCCTTGGATTCGGCGGCCTGCGCCAGTTCGGAGAACAGCGCGGCCTCCTGCGTGCAGGCGACCAGAATTTCCGATTCGTGCAGCCCGGACTGAAACTGCGCGACTTGCTTGCGGCACAACTCCGTGTGAACCGTGAGCGGCGTCGCCTGCTTCAGCACCGCCGCCAGCGCCTTGGCGTCCAGCGCCATGGTGCCGTTGCAGCTGCACAGCTTGATCGTCTTATCCTGCAGCGCCATCTTTGTTCTCGGCACCTTCGGGCGGGAGCGCGTCGTTCGACGCGGTCTGCTGCTGCGGCGGTGCCTCCGGCGCCTGTTGAGTTTTCGCGGGCGCCTCGCCTTCCTGCGCCTTTTCCTTCTCCTGCTCCTGCTTGCGTCCGAACAGCGTCGTCTTCGAATGCTCCAGCTGCGCCAGCATCGCCGCCGGGATCGGGTCGTCCTTCGAGTAGTCGTCGATGTAGATGTCGAGCCCGTCCATGATGTTGAAGTGCGGGTCTGCGAACAGCTTCTTCAGCGCCGCGCGCTTCACGCCTTCCTCGACCTTGGCGTGCATGAACGCCTTGAAGTCCGACTCGAAGGTCAGGCTGTCGGGCGACGGCAGCGGCGGCGGCGGTTCGCCGGCCGCCGGCTTCGTCACCGCCGGCTCAGCGGCCACCTCCAGCTTGCGCCGCGACCAGCGCCGCAGGAAATCCTCGCCGTCCTGCGCCATCAGATGCGGGCCCGGTCCTTCGGGCTCTTGAAGGACTCCGGACGGATTTTCTTCTTGGGTTGCGGCCGGTAGTGCTGCACCACGAATTCGCTCACCCAGGCGAGGATTTCGGGCGCCATGGGGACGCGGTCCACGTTTTCCCCGCCGTCCATCCAGCTGCTCGCCTCGCTGTAGCTCACGGTCAGGTGGCAAGGGGCCGCGCGCACACCCTCCAGGCGCCACAGCACGAACACGCTGGGCTCGCTGGTGGAAACATTGAGGAAGTAGCCGTCAGCGTCGGCCACGCGCAGCATGATTTCCATACGGGGGTACACCCAGCGCGTGATGGCCGGCTGCTCGTCAACGATGCGCGGCTCGCCTTCGCTGTGCCCCGGGAGCACGGAAACGGGCTCCCAGATTTCGCTTTGCCAGCGGTTCTGCAACGCGCGGCGCTGCATCACCACCGACACCGGAAAGCGCGGATTTTCCATGCTGGGAACTATAGCTCAATCCCCCCCGTTTGCTATGATCCAAGGTTCGAGAAACACTATGACGCAGAAGGTTTTTCCCATCAGCTCGGCACGCGCACCGGCCCCGCCCCACGACGGGCGGCCGCTCGTGGACATGCTCGGGCGCGGCCTGCGCGATCTGCGCATCTCGGTGACCGACCGCTGCAACTTCCGCTGCGTGTACTGCATGCCGCGCGAAGTATTCGACCGCGATTTCAAGTTCGTGACGCACGACGAGGTGCTCAACTTCGAGGAAATCGCGCGCCTCGCGCGGCTGTTCGCCGGCCTGGGGGTGAAGAAGATCCGGCTCACCGGCGGCGAGCCGCTGGTGCGGCGCGACCTGCACCGCCTGGTGGCGCTGCTCGCCGCGATCCCGGGCCTGGACCTGACACTCACCACCAATGGCTCGCTCCTGCCCAGGCAGGCGACAGCGCTGGCGCAGGCGGGCTTGAAGCGCGTCACGGTGAGTCTCGACTCGCTCGATGATGCCACCTTCCGCGCCGTCAACGATGCCGATTTCCCGGTCGCGCGCGTGATCGAGGGCATCGAGGCCGCGGCTGCCGCCGGCATGGCGCCGATCAAGATCAACATGGTGGTGAAGCGCGGCGTGAACGACGCGCACGTGCTGGCGATGGCCGAGCGCTGGCGCGGCACCGGGCAGATCGTGCGCTTCATCGAGTACATGGACGTGGGCAGCACCAACGGCTGGCGCATGGACGAGGTGGTGCCCTCGGCCGAGATCGTCAAGGCGATCGGCGCTCGCTACCCGCTCGAGGCCGCCGACGCGAACTACACGGGCGAAGTCGCCGAACGCTGGCGCTACCGGGACGGCGCGGGCGAGATCGGCGTCATCTCCTCGGTCACGCAGGCCTTCTGCAGCACCTGCAATCGGCTTCGCCTGTCGGCCGAAGGGTCGCTGTTCACCTGCCTGTTCGCGCAGCAGGGCCATCCGCTCAAGCACCTGCTGCGCCGCGGCGCCGCGGACGAAGTGATCGTCAACGAGATTGCCGCGGTGTGGCGCGCGCGCGATGACCGCTATTCGGAAATCCGCACTGCAGATACCGCCAAGCAGCACAAAATCGAGATGTCCTACATCGGTGGCTAAGAAGCCCTACCGCCCCCAGCTCACCGACGCCGCCAAGCCCGCCACGTTCGAGGTCGAGGCGGTCAACGAGCGCGGCGAGATGGTGCCTACCGCGGTGGCGGGCGAGCATCCCCTCACCCTTTACCTGGACAAGCGGGAGCTGGTCACGCTGATGACGCTCGGTCACGCGCCGGAGGCGCTCGCCCTGGGCTATCTGCGCAACCAGCGCCTGGTCGGCGCGCTCAAGGACGTGGTTGCGGTGCAGGTGGACTGGGAGACCGAATCCTGCGCCGTCACTACGCGCAAGAGCGTCAAGGACCTGAAGAGGAAAATGGGCAAGCGCACCGTCACCTCGGGCTGCGGCCAGGGCACGATGTTCGGCAACCTGATGGAGGAGATCGAGCGCATCAAGCTCAGGAACGACGTGTCTCTGGGCGACGAGCAGCTGTTCACCCTGGTCGACAAGGTGCGCAAGTACGAGACCATCTACAAGCAGGCCGGCGCCGTGCACGGCTGCGCGCTCGCCACCTGCGAGGGCGAGATCCTGATGTTCGTCGAGGACGTCGGCCGGCATAACGCCGTGGACGCCATCGCGGGCTACATGTGGCTGCAAGGCATCGACGGCTCGGACAAGGTGTTCTACACCACCGGGCGCCTGACCTCCGAGATGGTGATCAAGTGCGCGCAGATGCGCATCCCGTTTCTCGTCTCTCGATCGGGCCTGACGCAGATGGGCCATGAGATCGCGCAAAAGACCGGCATCACCATGCTCGGCCGCGCCAGCGGCCGCCACTACCTCGCCTTTACCGGCCGGCAGCGGCTGCTGAGCACCGCGCCGCGGCAAACGGCGATCGCCTAGGAGTAGCCATGCTCGAACTGTATTTCGCCCCCGGCGCCTGTTCCTTCGTTCCCCACGTCGGCCTCGAGGTGGTCAGGGCGGCCACCGGCGCGGACTTCAAGCCCAATCTGGTCAAGCTGCACAAGGGCGAGAACAAGAAGCCCGAATTCCTGGCGATGAATCCCAACGGCCAGGTGCCGGTGCTCCTGGTCGAGGGCAAGCCGCTGCACCAGATCGTGGCCATCTGCGACACAATCGACCGGTTGTTCCCGAAGGCGGGACTGTTGCCTGCCGAGCCGTGGGCGCGCGCCGAGGCGCTGTCGCAGCTCGCGTGGATGAACAATACGGTGCACCCCACGTTCACGCGCTGGTTCCGCACCGGCTACTTCGCCGAGAGCGAGGCCGCCCAGGCTGATGTGAAGCGCCTCGCCGCGGCGCAGTTGCGCACACACCTCGAGCGCATCCAGGAGTGGAGCAAGGCGGCCGGGCCCTGCTGGTTCGGCAACAAGCCGGGTTTCCACGACGCCTATGCGTTCACGCTGCTGCGCTGGGGCGGCTATGCTGGGATCGACCCCGATTCGTTGCCCGCCTACAAGACCTACGTCGAGCGCGTGATGCAATCGCCGCCGGTGGCGGCCGCGCTCGAGCGCGAGCGCGTCAAGCTGGATACCTACAAGCCGCAATAGCGGCTAGGCGGCGGCCGCCGTCCCGGCGGCGCGCAGTTTGCTCGCAGCGAATTCGCCACGGGAGGGAAAGAACAGGCTCGCCAGGAGCATGCACGAGGCCAGAACGGCAAGCACCAGGAACACGTTGGCGAAGCCACCCTCGGTGCCGTGCAACACGGCGATCATCGGCACCGCGATCGAGGCCACGCCCAGCGACACCACATACCGCACCGCGAGCATGCGCGCGCGGAACTCGTCGGCGCAGTACTTCCCCACGATGGCGTCATTGAGCGGGATCTGCCCGAACACCGCAAGCATCATCAGCACTGCGGCGACCAGCATGGCCCAACCCTGCGTATGTGCTGCAAGCGCCAGCAGCGGAATCTGCGCCAGCGCCACGCCGATCATCAGGCGCTTGAGTTCGAAGCGATCGATCAGCGCGCCCATCGCCACCTGGGCGAAAGCCGCCACCGTGTAGACCACGGCCACCAGGCCGCCGACGCCGAAATTGGTCTGCGTCAGCGCGCGCAGCCGTTCGTCGAAAACTTTCGGCATGGAGACCGTGGTGGAATTGAAGATGATGCCGCCAAAGGCCGTGGCGACGAGCAGCACGGCAAACACGCGCACCATGGTGCGGACGTCGATGTGCAGGCCTATGGTCCTGGAGGATTTCTTCACTTTGCCCGGGTCTTGCACCAGCAGCAGGAACCCGGCGCCCGCCGCAATGCAGGCGAGGCCCGGCACGAAAAACGCGGCGCGCCAGCCCACGAGATCTACCAGCGCTCCGGTAAACAACGCCGCCGCGGCGAGCCCGAGGTTGCCCCACAGACCGTTCCAGCCCAACGCGTGGCCCATCCTCGCCGACGAGGCGACCAACATGGCGATGCCTACAGGGTGGTAGATCGCCGCAAAGGCGCCGGTCAGCGTAAGGCCGGCGGCGATGTGCCAGGGCGATTGCGCGAAGCCGGTGAGGAACAGGGACGCACCGATGCCGAAATAGAAGATCACCATGGTGCGGTAGCGGCTCCAGTGGTCCGCCAGCCAGCCGGCGGGGATGGCGAAGGCGCCGAAGGCGATGAAGCCGCCCAGCGCGAGGGGCAGCAGTTCCGAATACGGGCGGCCCCATTCGCGGCCGAGGGCCACCACCGCGGTCGGGAACACCAGCATCACCAGGTGGTCGAGCAGGTGACCGAGGTTGAGGAACGGCACCAGCCAGCGGTTCTGGGTCATGCAAATAGCTTACCTCGTAAAATCCGGGGCATGGATGGTGTTTCAGGCATCGTGCTCGCGGGCGGCCAGGGGCGGCGCATGGGCGGCGTGGACAAGGGACTGCAGCCGCTGCGCGGCAAGCCGATGGTGGCCTGGGCGCTCGAGCGCCTTGCGCCGCAGGTGGACGAGATCATCGTCAACGCCAACCAGAACCTCGAGGCCTACGCGCGCTTCGGCCACCGCGTGGTGCCCGACGCCATCGGCGGCCATGCCGGCCCGCTGGCCGGGCTGCATGCCGGGCTGGCAGCGGCGAGCCACGCGCTCTGCGTCACCGTGCCCTGCGACTCGCCCTTTCTGCCGACCGATCTGGTGGCGCGCTTGCGCAATGCGCTGGGCGATCACGAGCTCGCGGTGGCAAGGACCGGCGTGCAGGCACATCCGGTATTCTCCCTGGTGCGTCGCTCGGTGTTCGAGCACCTGAGCGCATTCCTGTCCGGCGGCGGGCGCAAGATCGACGCCTGGTACGCGAGCCTCGAGGTCGTGGAGGTGAGCTTCGACGACCAGGCCGACGCGTTCCGCAACATCAATACGCGCGAAGAACTGGACAACGCATGACGCGCATCCTGCAGATCGTCAATGCCATCGAGGGCTACGACCCCGAGGCGCTGCACGTGGACAAGGCGCGCGCGGCGATCCGTGCCTGCCTCGTGCCGGTGGCGGAATCCGTGCGGCTGCCGGTACGCGAGGCGCTCGGGCGCGTGCTCGCCCAGGTCATCGTGCCGGCGATCGACGTACCGGGCCACGACAACAGCGCCATGGACGGTTACGCGCTGCGCCATGCAGATCTCGGCGCGGACCAGACCGTGCTCGAGGAAATCGGCGCCGCGCTCGCCGGCAGGAAATTCGCCGGATCCCTCGGGACCGGACAATGCGTGCGCGTCACCACCGGCGCGGTGATGCCGGCGGGCGCGGACACCGTGGTGGTGCAGGAGGTGGTGAAGCTCCGCGACGGCAAGGTGACCGTGCCCGCCGGGCAGAAGCGCGGGCAAAACGTGCGCTACGCCGGCGAGGACCTGAAAACGGGCGAGCCGGTGCTCAGGCCCGGCCAGCTGCTGCGCCCATCGGAACTGGGGCTCATCGCCTCGCTGGGCCTGGGCGAGGTGCAGGTGCGGCGGCGCGTGCGCGTGGCATTCTTTTCCACCGGCGACGAACTCGCCTCGATCGGCACGGCGTTGCGTGAAGGCGAAGTCTTCGACTCCAATCGTTACACGCTGCACGGCATGCTGATGCGGCTGGGGGTGGAGATCCAGGACCTGGGCGTGGTGCGGGACGACCCGGCGCAACTCGAAGCCGCGTTCAGAAAAGCGGCCGCGGACGCCGATGTCATCGTCACCACCGGCGGCGTCTCGGTGGGCGAGGCCGATTATGTGAAGCCGATGATGGCGCAGTTGGGCGAAGCGCTGTTCTGGCGCATCGCCATGCGCCCCGGCCGGCCGATGGCTTTCGGCCGCATCGGCAATGCGTTCCTGTTCGGCCTGCCGGGCAACCCGGTGGCCGTGATGGTCACCTTCTACCAGTTCGTGCGCGAGGCCCTGCTGCAGCTCTCCGGACGCACGGGCGACTGCGCCCTGCCCCTGCTCAAGGTCCCGGCGGCGGAGCCGATGCGCAAGCTTGCCGGGCGCACCGAGTACCAGCGCGGGCTCATGTTCCGCGACGGCGGCGAGTGGAAGGTGAGGACCACCGGCCAGCAGGGCGCCGGGGTACTGCGCTCGATGTCCGAGGCCAATTGCTTCATTGTGCTGGAGCACGAGCGCGGCCGGGTCGAGGCCGGCGAACCGGTGCAGGTGCAGCCGTTCGAAGGCCTGGGCTGAGCGAGAACGGCAGCTGGTACTCCGGCGCGTCCTCCTCGATGCGCCCCTCGGGTTGTGGAAAGGCGCGCAGGTCCTTGGTGATCGCCGCACGCAGGTAGGAATCCACCCAGAAGAACACGTCGTTCTCGCGGATCGAGACGCGCATGCGGTGCATGCGCGACTGGCGCGCGGCGGGATCCATGCCGCAGGCGCGGTGGATGGGCTGCGAATCGACTATCCCGACGGGATGTACGACCCGGCGCAGTACTTTCGCCGCCTGCAGGAGGGGTACGCCCGGTGCGCCGGCATTGCGCGGCCGGCACGCGACCCCAGGGGCCGCCCCGCGCGCCCGCTGTACGTGGCGGTGGAGAAAACCGTGGCGCCGCACGAAAACGTTCCGCAGAGCTGGCACGTGCACGGCACCACGGGCTACCACTTTGCCATGGTAGCGAACGGGGTGCTGGTGGACAGCAGCGCGCAAGCCAAGTTCGACCGCATCTGGCACGCCTTTACGCGCGAGGACGAGACCTTCGAGGAACTGGCCTACCTCGGCAAGCGCGCCGATCGCGCGGCGCGCTGGCCGCACACCATGCTCGCCACGTCGACGCACGACAACAAGCGCGGCGAAGACGTGCGCAACCGCATCAATGTCCTGTCCGAGATCCCGGCCGCCTGGCGGCTCACGCTGCGTCGCTGGAGCCGGCTCAATCGCGCTCACCGCACCAAGCTGGACGCCGGATTCGCGCCCTCGCCGGCCGACGAGTACCTGCTTTACCAGACCCTGCTCGGCGTCCTGCCAGCGCAGGACCTGGACGAGGCCGCGCTCGGTACGTTCCGCGAGCGCATCGAGCAGTATGTGCTGAAGGCAGCGCGCGAAGCCAAGGCCAACACCAGCTGGATCAGCCCGAACGAGGACTACGAACGCGGGCTGAGCGCGTTCGTACGCGCCCTGCTGGGGCGTATGCAGCCCAATCCCTTTCTCGACGATCTGCGCACGCAGGCCGCCACCCTGGCCTGGTTCGGCGCCCTCAACAGCATCGCCATGGCGGTGATCCAGCTCACCTCGCCCGGCGTGCCCGACCTGTACCAGGGCAGCGAGCTGGTCGATCTCAGCCTCGTCGACCCGGACAACCGCCGCCCGGTGGATTACGAATTGCGCAGCCGGCTGCTGGATGAATTCGAAGGCACGACGCAAGGCACGGCGCAATTTGCGCAAGCCCTGCTGGTCGCGCCGGGGGACGGCCGCGCCAAGCTGTGGGCCACCTGGCGCCTGCTCGAGCAGCGGCGCAGGACGCCCGAACTGTTTCGCGACGGCAGTTACCTGCCGCTCGATGCACAGGGCGAGCGGGCCGAGCACGTGCTCGCCTACGCGCGCCGGCAGGCTGACGCGACGCTGGTGGTGATCTGCGGACGGCTGTTTGCCAAGCTGCTCGGCGAGGCGGAGAAACCGCCGCTGGGCGCGGACGCATGGGCCGGCACGCGCGGCGCGGCGGGCGGGCTGCCCGATGGCACGCGACTCGCCAACGTGCTCACCGGCGAGACCCTCGAGGTCGAAGACGGTTCGATCGCCCTGGCTCGCGCCTGCGCCAGCTTCCCCGTGGCGGCGCTGCTGGTTACTTAGCCAGGCCGCGCAGCCGGTGCTGCGTCGGGCCCGCGCACGGACTGCAACCGCCCGATTGAGGCCCGACTACCGGACACCAGTGGGGGGAGAGCGAGCCCGCTACTTGTTCGGCTCGCCACCGGTACCGCCGCCCATCGCCGCGTCGATATTGAGCGTACCAAAGCGGTTCTCGTACTCCTTCACGACGTTCGCCAGCAGCAGGCTCATGCGCTTGGCCGCGTAGGGGCTGATCACGATGCGGTCGGTCAGCTGGATCTTGACCTCGGTCTGCCCGCGGTTCCAAGCCTGGTTCATGCCAAAGAGCATCACCACTTCCTCGCGCGTACTGGTGACGTTACAGACGTTGGCGTAGGAACTCTTCATGCTCGAATCGTCCCACTTGATCTTCATGCCCGCAGTGTCGCCGCGGATTTCCGTCGTTTCTGGAGTCTTGGTTGCCATGATGTCGCGCCTCACCTTTTTTGTTGAGAAACGTTTGCCCGGGTGCCCCGTCGCCGAGGCGCCTTGTTCACATCGCGAGCACGCGTGCCAATTCAACCAGCGCGGTATCCGCCGGCCGCATGCGTCCAGTGATCTCGGAAAGTGATGTCGCAGTGATCTCGCCGCGCTGCATGCCGACCAACACGCCGTGCCGGTTCCCAGCGAGGCTGTCGACCGCCGCCGCCCCCAAGCGCGTGGCGAGCACGCGGTCGACGGCGCTCGGCACGCCGCCGCGCACCACGTGCCCGAGACGCGTAAGGCGCAAATCGAAGCCGATGCTGGCGCGCTGCTCGCCGTAGAGCTTGAGCAGGGCCTGCACGCCGTGCTTGGCGCCTTCGGCGACCACCACCAGCGCGTGCGACTTGCCGCGGCGGTAGGCCGCGCGCAGCCGCTCGGCGACCTCGGGCGCCTCGACCTCGCTTTCGGGAATGGCAATCACCTCCGCGCCGCCGCCGATGCCGGCCATCAGCGCGATGTAGCCGCAGTTGCGGCCCATGGTCTCGACGAGGAAGGCGCGATGGTGCGAGGACGCGGTGGTGCGCAGCCGGTCGATGGCTTCCAGGGTGACGTTAATGGCGGTATCGGCGCCGATGCTGACGTCGTTGCCATAGAGATCGTTGTCAATGGTGGATGGCACGCCGACGACCGGAAAGCCCTCGCGCGCCAGTGACGCCGAACCGGACTGTGAGCCGTTGCCGCCGACCACCACGAGCGCGTCGATGCCGTGCGCGGCGAGGTGGGCGAGCGCCTGGGCGCGACCGGCAGGCTCGGCGAACTGGGGACAGCGCGCGCTGCCGAGTATGGTGCCGCCGCGCTGGATGATGCCGCCCACGTCGCGCGCGGCCAGCGGCTCGAACGCGTCGGCAAGCAGACCCGCGTAACCATTGCGTACGCCGAACACTTCCCAGCCTTGGGCCAGCGCCGAGCGCGTCACCGCGCGCACCGCGGCGTTCATGCCGGACGCGTCGCCGCCGCTGGTGAGGACCGCGATGCGCTTCATTCCAGCACTTCGCCGTTGCGATAGGACCGCAGCGGTGCGCTGCGCGCCAGCAGCGTAAACCGGCGCGCCTCGTCCAGCCACCTGAGACGGTCGAACGGCGAGCGCGCCAGGTGCTCGTGGATCTGCTCGTCCGTCACCTCGTACCAGTAGTCGGTGATCGGGTAGGGATCGCGCTCAGCCTGCATAGCGTGCCGGTTCCATGCGCAGGATCTGCCGCAGCGCCTTGATGTCCGCCTCGTCTTTCTGCCTGCCTGTGCCTGACTTTAACTGGATGATGTCCTCGATCGAAGCGATGGGGATCGCGATGCGTTCGACAGTCCGCTCCACCCTGCGCGCCCACGCGACATCGAACGGGACGACCGGCTTGACGAGAATGTCCACGGTCGGGGTCGCGGGGTCGGAAGCGCGTAGTGCGAAGGCGAGCATACCCTTGTCCTTGATCCAGCCGCGGACCTTGGCGGCATCGGCGAAGTCCTCGAGCTTGACCGGCACCACCGGCTTGAGTGGGAATCTGCGCGCCACTGCGACGAAGCGCTCGAGGTTCTGTGCATCGAGCGCCAGCATGAGATCGACGTCAACCGTCAGGCGCCCGATTCCGTGCAGATTGACCGCCACGCCGCCTACCACCAGGTAGCGCACCCGCTCTTCCTGCAGCGCGCGAAACAGCTCGAGGTAGAACATGGCTCAGGGCTTGCGCCCGTCCTCCAGTCGTACGACCTCGGCCGCCGGCCGGTCCTCGATTTCCGCAGCCTCGATCCTCTGGAACTGCTGCGCAATCTTGCCGCCGGTGATCTGGATGCGCTCCGCGTCCTCGTGTGCCTGGCGGATGTGGTCGGCGAGCTTCCTCAGCCGGTCGTCGAACCTGCCGAACTCGACGGCCAGGCGCCCGAGCGCCTCCTTGATGACGTGGATCTGCTTGCGCGTTTCGACATCCTTGAGCACCGCGCGCGCGGTGTTGAGCACCGCCATCAGCGTGGTCGGCGACACGATCCACACCCGCTTGCCGATCGCGTACTCCACCACCTCGTAATGGTAGGCGTGGATCTCGGCGAATACCGCCTCCGCCGGCACGAACATTACCGCCCCGTCCGAAGTTTCGTTGTCGATGATGTACTTCGACGCGATCGCATCGACATGCTTCCTCACGTCGAGGCGGAATGCCTTCTGCGCAATCGCCCGTTCGACCTCGCTGGCCTTCGAGTCCAGCATCAGCTTGTAGTTCTCAAGAGGAAATTTCGAGTCCACGCACACCAGTCCGGTCGGCGGGGGAAGCTTCAGCGCGCAGTCCACGCGCATGCCGTTGGACAGGGTGTACTGCATCTCGAAAGCCTGGTTCGGCAGCACGTTTCTCACCAGCGCCTCGAGCTGCACTTCGCCGAACGCCCCGCGCGAGCGCTTGTCGCCGAGCAGCTCCTGCAGGCTCACCACGCTGCCGGTCAGCGTCTCGATCTTCTTCTGCGCCTCGTCGATGGTGGCGAGGCGCGACATGACGCTGACGAAGGTCTCGTTGGTCTTCTTGAAACCCTCGTCGAGGCGCTCGCTGACCTTGGCCGAGATCTGGTCCAGGCGCGCGTCGAGCTTGCCCGCCAACGCCTCCCTCAGCTCCATGAGCTGGCCGCCAAGTCGGTCGCCCTGCTTCGTCAGCCCGTCGTGCAGGTCGCCGAGCATCTCACGGTGCTTCTTCTCCGCCCCGCCCTGCAGCCGAAGCACAAGCCAGACGACTGCCGCAAGTGCGGCGATCGCGGCGATCGCGGCGATTTCGGCCATGCGCGATTCTAGACCGAGTCCCTCAGCGTCAGCGCCGGCGACGCGGTCAGCACCTTGCGCGCGGAGACCCAGGCGTTGAACGACAGCAGCAGCACCCCGGCGAGCGGGCCCGCGATCCACAGCGCCGGGCTCGGCGGCAGATCGAGCTCGAACACCCGCCGCGCCAGCAACTGCCCGATGACCGCCGCGCCCAGCGTGGCGAGGATGCCCGCCACCAGGCCCATGGCGAGGAACTCGACGCGCTGGCTGCCGGTCACCTGCCGGCGCGAGGCGCCGTAGACGCGCATCACCGCCGCTTCGCGCCGCCGCTCGTCCTCGGTCGCCACCAGCGCCGAGTACAGCACCAGCAGGCCGGCACCGAGCGCAAACAGGAACACGAACTGCACCGCGTTGATCACCTGGTCGACGATGCCCTGCGCCTGGCGCAGCGCGGCGCTGATGTCCACCGTGGTGAGGTTGGGAAAGCGCTGGATCAGATCGTTCATCACCGCCTCGCGCCCCGGTTCGAGGCGGAATGCGGACACGAAACTCGCCGGATAGCCCTGCAGCAGCGCCGGCGGCACGATGACGAAGAAATTGATCTTCATCGAGTCCCAGCGCAGCTTCCTGAATGAGCTGATGCGCGCGGCGAAACGCTCGGCGCCGACCGTGAACGCCAACTCGTCGCCCAGCTTCCATCCGAGCGTGGTGGCGATGCCCTCCTCCACCGAAAGCTCCTGCGCGCCGCGCGCGAACCAGCGGCCGGCGACAATCTGGTTGTGGCCGGGCAGCTCGTCGGCGTAGGACAGGTTGAACTCGCGTTCCACCAGGCGCCGCGCGCGTTCCTCGCCGTAGTCCGCCTCG
>JAABQT010000110.1 GCA_011391295.1 Betaproteobacteria bacterium | reverse complement strand
GGGAGACAAGGTCGTGGTCTGCCAGAACGGGGTGTTCGGCGGCCGCATGCTGGAGAACGTGGTGCGCGCCGGCGGCACGCCGATCGTGGTCGAGGACAAGTGGGGCGAGCCGGTGGACCCGCAGAAGGTCGAGGACGCGCTGAACAAGAACAAGGGCGCGAGCGTGGTGGCCTTCGTGCATGCGGAGACATCCACTGGCGCGCAGTCCGACGCGCAGGAACTCACGCGCATCGCGCACCAGCACGGCGCGCTGGTGATCGTCGATGCCGTCACCTCGCTCGCCGGCACGCCGGTGAAGGTGGACGAGTGGGACATCGATGCCATCTACTCGGCGAGCCAGAAGTGCCTGTCCTGCACGCCGGGCCTGTCGCCGGTGTCGTTCTCCGAACGCGTGGTCGAGCGCGTGAAGAAGAGGAAAGACAAGATCCACAGCTGGTTCCTGGACATGAACCTGCTGCTGGGCTACTGGAATGCCGGCGCGCGCACCTACCACCACACCGCACCGACGAATTCGCTGTTCGCACTGCACGAGGCGTTGCTCCTGATCCGCGAGGAAGGCCTGGACAACTGCTGGGCGCGCCACCGGCGCCACCACGTGGCGCTCAAAGCGGGCCTCGAGGCGATGGGGCTGAAGTTCCTGGTGCGGGAGGAATACCAGCTGCCGCAGATGAACGCCGTGTACTGCGCCGAGGGCGTGGATGAGGCGCAGGTGCGCTCGCGGCTGCTGAGCGAGTTCGGCCTGGAGATCGGCGCGGGCCTGGGGCCGCTGAAGGGCAAGATCTGGCGCTTCGGCCTGATGGGCTACAGCTGCCGCCCGGACAACGTCATGTTGTGCCTGTCGGCGCTCGGCTCGGTGCTCGACGACATGGGCTATCCGGTGCACGTGGGCGACGCGGAATCAGCGGCGCACGGCGCCTACGCGCAGATGCACGCCACGGACGCGCAAAGGAAAAAGCGCGCCGCATAAGAAAAGGGGGTCAGAACAACATTTCGAACTGGAGCGAGGGCCGTAGAATCGTCGCAGGAAATGTTGTTCTGACCCCCTTTTCTCCCTTTTCTTGGACACGCTGACACACGCGCTCTCGGGCGCGCTGCTCGCCCGAGCGACAGCACCAAGGGAGGCGCGGTCGCGCTCCGTGCCGCGGCGCATCGCCGCGGGATTCTTTGCCGCCGCGGCGCCAGACCTCGACTTCGTCCTCGCTTTGGTCTCGCCGCTCGTCTACCTCGAGCAGCATCGCGGCCCGACGCATTCGGTGCTGCTGCTGCCGCTGTGGGCGCTCCTGTATTCCTGGGTGCTGGCGAAGATCCTGCGCGAGCCCGATGGGAAAACTGCGGGCTGGCGCGCGCTCTACGGCGTCACGGCGCTCGGCCTCGGCGTGCACATCCTCGGCGACCTGATCACCAGCTTCGGTACCATCATCTTCGCCCCGGTGTCGGACGCGCGCTTCGGCTGGGGCACCACGTTCATCATCGACCTGTGGTTCACGGGCATCATTCTCGTGGGCCTGATCGCCTCACTCGCGTGGCGCCGCTCGCGCCTGCCCGCGGTGGCGGCGAGCGTGCTGCTCGTCGCCTACGTCGGCTTCCAGGCGGTGCTGAAGGAACGCGCACTCGACTTCGCGCGCGAGTACGCCAGCGCGCAGGGCCTGCAGAAGGTCGAGGTGACGGCTGTCCCGCGCGCGGTGTCGCCGTTCAACTGGACCGTGTACGCGAGCGACGAACTGGCGCATCGCTATGCGCACGTGAACCTGCGGCGCGAGGCGCCGTTGCCCGCCGCACACGATTTCATCGGCCGCATGGACGCCGCCTTCCAGCCGCTGGCGCTCGCGCGCTGGGAGACGGGGAGCCGCTATGGCAGCAGCGCTGCGGAGCAGGCGGTGGCGCGCTCGGCCTGGAATTCTCCCGCGCTCGGCTTCATGCGCTGGTTCGCGGACAAGCCCGCGTTCGACGGCGTGTCGGTGGGCTCGACCTGCGTTTGGTTCGTCGACCTGCGCTTTCTCAACCCCGGGCGCGATTGGGTGCCGTTCCAGTACGGTGCCTGCCGCGACTCCGCCACTGCGCCCTGGCGCCCCTTTGAGCGCCTCGAAGGTACCGCCCGTCGGGGGCTTGAATGAGCGAGCAATTGTTCGCTTTTTTGGCGCACGGACGGGTGCTAGGCTAGCCTTGTCACCAGTCCGTTCATGACCTTACTGCGCCTTGCCACCGTCGCCATCGCGGCGCTCCTCGCCGCGACGAGCGCGCATGCCCAAATCGCGTTCCGCGCAGCGGCCACAGTAACGACCAACGGCATCACCCACGTCGGCGCGGGGGCGGCCGCGACAGCCGACGGCGGCTGCCCGCGCAGCGTCTCGCCCGCGATGCCAGGCGGCCTGGCCGGCGACGTCCTCGTGGCACTGGTCAACTCGCGCGAGGACAGCGCTACCATCGCCGCGACGGCGGCCTGGACGCTCGCCTATTCGGCGACCTACGGCGGCGGCAACGAATTGCAGGCCTTCATCTACACCAAGGTCGCCGCCGGCACCAATACCGCAGCCGACCCGCTGACCGTCACGCAATCGGGCAACTGCGGCTCGCTCGCCGCGCAGGTGTCGCGTTTTCGCGGCGTCGATACCACGCAGCCGCTCGAAACCTCCCCCATCCCCGCGGCCAACGTCGTGCAGCAGAACAGCGGCGACCTGGACACCGGCACGCAGACGACGACCCTGGACGGCTCGATGCTGCTCGTCGCCGGCTTCATCAACGACAACCGCACCGTGAGCGAGGGCGCCGGCTGGTCCCAGTCTTTCGATTCCCTGCTCAACCTCAACCGCGATCTGGGCGTCTCGCTGCACTACCTGCTGCAGGTGACCGCCGGCCCGGCCTCGATCTCGAACTGGGACCTGTCGGGCGGTGGCAATGACGAGAATTTCGGCGTCATTTTCGCGCTGCGGCCCGCCGGCCTGCGCGTTCCGGTGCCGCCCGGCACGGTTGCGAACGACGTGATGATCGCCAGCATCGCCGCGCGCCCGTGCAGCGGCGCGAGCGGCGGCGCCTGCACGACGACGATCACGCCGCCCGCCGGCTGGACGCCGGTGAACTCCTTCGACCAGACCACGGGCGGCGGCACCGGCGGCTTCGGCGATGTCCTTCACCTCTACCGCCGCGTCGCGAGCGGTGCCGAGCCGGCCGACTACACGTGGCGCTTGGGCGGCACGCCGGTCAACAACGGCGCGGTCGGCGGCATCACGAGCTTCTCGGGCGTCGACACCGTCAACCCGATCGTCGCCGAGGCCGGCCAGCTGACGCCGAGCGCGACCAGCCACACGGCTCCGAGCATCGATACCGGCGCCGAGACGAACACGATGCTCGTCGCCACGCACGCGGCGAACTCCTCGACGGACTGGGCCTCGGTGGAAGGCATGACCGAAGCGGTGGACGGCGCTTCCCTCGCGGTGCCGAACGGCCTTGGCATCTCGATGGCGGTGTACTACCAGGCGCAGGCGGCCGCGGGCCCGACCGGCACGCGCACCGCCCAGTACTCGAGCGGTGCTGCGGCCGACACCGGCGCCGCGCACCTACTCGCTCTGCGCCCCGCGGTGCACCACTACGCCATCTCGGTGCTTACCGCGACGGTCGCGAACTGCGACTTCGCCGAGGTGACCGTCACCGCGCACAACGCCGGGCACCTCGCAGTCGACCCGCCGCTCGGCCGCATCGTCACGCTCTCGGTCTCGGCGGGCGCCGCGACCGCCGCCTGGCAGACGCCTGCGGTCTCGGGCACCGGCACCTGGACTCCGGCCGGCGCGACCGCGACCTACGCGTGGCCGGGCACCGAGCCGAGCTTCACGGTGCGGCTGCGCCAGAGCGCGGTGTTGAGCCTCACGGTGAACGCGAACGACACGTTCGTAGCGGAAGACCCGACCGAGGACCCGGCGATCAGCTTCGTCAACTCGGCCTTCCGCATCTCGGACGGCGCCAACACGGCGCGCGCCATCGGCAACCAGATCGCGGCGAAGCCCTCCAACACCGGCGTCGGCACGCAGTCGCTCTTCCTGCAGGCGATCGAAACCACGCCGACCGGCGCCTGCACGAGCGTTTTCCCGAGCGGCGCGGAGGTCGATATCAACGTCGGCGCCCAGTGCAATAGCCCGGCCGCCTGCACCCAGAACGTGACGCTGACGACGACCTCGGGCACGGGTACGCCGACCGGCAACTTCGTGCCGGCGGGCGTCGGCACCTATCCGGCGACCATACGCTTTCGCTTCAGCACCGCGAACGCCGAGGCGCCGTTCTCCTTCAGCTACGCCGACGCCGGGCAGATCACGCTGCAGTTCCAGCACATCACCGCGGCGCCCGCCGTGACGATCACCGGCACGAGCAACGCCTTCGTGACGCGGCCGTTCGGCTTCGCTTTCCGCGGCGCGAATGACGCCACCGCGATCCAGCACGGCACGCTGCCCACGAGCGCGCCGCTCGCCGCGGCGGGCGACGCCTTCACCATGACGCTCGCGGCCTACCGCTGGGCCGCCGCGGAAGACGACGGCACCGGCAACCCGCTCGCGGGCGCCGACATCACCGACAACGGCCTGACGCCCAACTTCGCCTCGAGCACCGATGTGAGCGTGACCGGCAACCTGCCGGGCGTCGCCACGGGCGCACTCTCGCGCGCTGCCGGCTGCGCGGGCGCGGCGACGATCGCCGCGGGCAGCTGGTCGGGCGGCGCCGCGACGATCGCCGACTGGTGCTACAACGAGGCCGGCAACGCCCTCTTCAGCGCGACGGCGAGCAGCTACATTGCCGCGGGCGTGAACGTGGGCGGCAGCAGCGGCCTCGACGGCACGGGTGCCGCGGGCGGTTATGTCGGGCGCTTCAAGCCCAAACACTTCGTCGTCACCGGCGCACCAACGCTCACCAATCGCGTCGCGCTTGCCTGCGCTTCGACATTCACCTACATGAACGAAGGCCTGCGGCTCGGTTTTACGCTGGAGGCACGCAACACGCAGAACGCGCTTACGCGGAACTACACCGGCGCCTACGCCAAGCTGGATCTCAGCGCTGCCGCCAACCTCGGCATCGGCGCGCGCAGCGGCGGCGGTACGATCCTCACGGCGCGTGTGGACAATGCGCTGGCGCCTGCCGGCAGCTTCACGGACGGGGTCGCGAACCTTACGGTCACCACCGCCATTCGGCGCGATTTGCCCACCGACAATCCGGATGGCCCCTACACGGCCACGCAGTTTGGCATCGCGCCGAACGACGCCGACCCAAACGCAGCGACTGGTGTGCAGATGGGCTCGTTCAACCTGGATGCGGACAGCGTCCTACCCGGCGACGACCACTTCGCGGTCGGCGCCACCACCGAGCTGCGCTTCGGCCGCCTGCGCCTGCAGAACGGCTACGGGCCGGACACTGTCGGCCTGCAGCTTCCTCTGGACGTGCAGTACTGGACCGCCGGTGGATTCGCGCTGAATGCCCTGGACAGCTGCACCACGCTCGCGCGCTCGGACATCGCGCTCACCTTTACCGGAGTGATCGCTGCCTGCGACACGGCCGTGCAGGAGGCGAGCATCGCGTTTGCTTCTGGCCAGAGCAGGCTGACGCTCTCAGCCCCGGGCGCCGGCAAGACCGGATCCGTGCTGCTGACGGCCAACCTGGGGACAGCCGGCGGCAGCTACTGCCCGGCCGCCGCGGCAACCGCCTCGCCGGCGATCTACTTGCTTGGGCGCTGGGACGATGCCGCCAATCCGGACGCCAACGCCAACACCGCCTACGACGACAAGCCAACCGGCCGCGCCACCTTCGGCCTTTACGGCTCGCAGCCGAAGAACTTCATCTTCTTCCGCGAGAACTACTAGAAGCGGAACACCACGTTCGCCGACCACTGCTCCATCTTGGCGCGGCCGGTCTCGAATTGGTCGCCGATCTTGCCGTAGTTGTCGTAGTCCAGGCGCATGCCCCAGCGCGGATTGATGTCGTACTGCCCGCCGAATCCCCAGAGCACGTTGGTCTGGGTCGCGGTGCGATCGT
>JAABQT010000109.1 GCA_011391295.1 Betaproteobacteria bacterium | reverse complement strand
CCGATGTCCAGGTCGATCGACAGCGTCTGCGCGACGTGCTGCTCGCGCTTGTGGATGCCGATGTGGGCTTCGACGCGCAAGTCGCGGATCAGGATCGCGTCCATGGTCCGGCGCATTATAGGGGGCCGTGAGCGCCTCTCACGCGGGTAGAATCCGCGCCATGCAGACCGCCCTGGTGGTCCTCGGCGCCTACCTGATCGGCTCGGTGTCCTTCGCCATCGTGCTGAGCCGGCTGTTCGCGCTGCCCGATCCGCGCAGCTACGGTTCGGGCAACCCGGGCGCGACCAACGTGCTGCGTACTGGAAAAAGGGCAGTGGCGGCGCTGACGCTCCTGGGCGACGGCGGCAAAGGCTGGCTCGCGGTGTGGCTTGCCGCAATGTTCGCGCCCGGAGCTGCCGCATTCGCGGCGCTCGCCGTGTTCCTCGGCCACCTGTTCCCGCTGTGGCACCGTTTCCACGGCGGCAAGGGCGTGGCGACGGCGGCGGGCGCATTGCTCGGACTCGACTGGCGCATCGGCCTGGGCACCATCGCCACCTGGGTCATGATCGCGGTGTTCTTGCGCTACTCCTCGCTCGCCGCGCTGATCTCGGCGGCGTTCGCCGTGGTGTTCACCATCGTGTTCTACGGCGCAGGCGTGCAGGCAGCCTGCGTGCTCGCCATCGCGCTGCTGCTCGTCTGGCGCCACAAGGACAACATCCGGCGCCTGTTGGCGGGGCAAGAAGGCCGGTTCGGCGCAAGAGTCAGCGCGGCGCCGCAAGATCCCAGCGCGGGCGCACCGTGAAGGCGTGTCCGCCTCCGGCGGCCAGACCTGCCTGCATGCGCAGCGCCGCGGCGAGCGCGATCATCGCGCCGTTGTCGGTGCACAGTTCCAGTTCCGGGTAGTAGACCTCGGTCCCCGCGGACGCCGTGCGCGCGTTGAGCGCCGCGCGCAACTGCTTGTTGGCGCCGACGCCCCCGGCGACCACCAGGCGCGTGAGATTCGTGCGCTCCATCGCCAGCATGCATTTCGCCACCAGCACCTCCACGATCGCGTCCTGGAACGCGCGCGCCACATCGGCGCGGAACTGCTCGGTCGCCTCGGCGCGCCTGACCAGTGTCAGCACCGCGGTCTTCAAGCCGCTGAAGCTGAATTCCAGGTCGCCGCTCGCAATCATCGGCCGCGGCAAATTGTGGCGCCCCGCCTGCCCGCGCTCGGCGAGCTGCGAGAGCGCCGGGCCGCCCGGGTAGCCCAGGCCGAGGAGCGTTGCGGTCTTGTCGAAGGCTTCGCCGGCAGCGTCGTCCTGGGTTTCGCCCAGGAGCTCATAGCGGCCGACGCCGTCGACGCGCATCAGTTGCGTGTGTCCGCCCGACACCAGCAGGGCGACGAACGGGAATTCGGGCGGGCGCGCCGAGAGCAGCGGCGAGAGCAGGTGTCCTTCCAGGTGGTGGATGCCGATCGCCGGCACGCCGAGCGCAGCGGCGAGCGCATGCGCGAACGCAGCGCCCACCAGCAGGGCGCCGGCGAGACCCGGTCCTTCCGTGTAGGCCACCGCGCCGAGGTCGCCCGGCGCGCGCCCGGCGCGCTCGAACAGCCCGCGCGCGAGCGGCACCAAACGCCGGATATGGTCGCGCGAGGCGAGCTCGGGCACCACGCCACCGTAAGCCTCGTGCATCGCCACCTGCGAGTGCACCACGTGGCCCAGCAGTATCCCGGCGGCGGCGTCGTACAGCGCCACACCGGTTTCGTCGCAGGAGGTCTCGATTCCGAGGATCAGCACGGGGGGATTCTGATACAATTTCGCCCTTTCCGAATTTCGGGGTTATTGGATGCCGACCGTACGCGTCAAGGAAAACGAGCCCTTCGAAGTGGCGATGCGCCGCTTCAAGCGCACCGTCGAGAAGACCGGGCTGCTGACCGAACTGCGCGCCCGCGAGTTCTACGAGAAGCCGACCTCGGAGCGCAAGCGCAAGCTCGCGGCCGCGGTGAAGCGCCATCACAAGCGCCTGCGCAGCCAGATGCTGCCGGCGAAGCTGTACTAGGACGCGAATCCCCGCAACCCCTGCCGCGCCCCGGTGCATTGCGCCGGGGCGTTTGCATTTCTGGAGCCCCCATGACCCTCAAGCAACGCGTCAGCGACGACATGAAGGCGGCGATGCGCGCCAAGGACGCGGCGCGCCTCTCAGCCGTGCGGCTGCTGCTCGCCGCCATGAAGCAAAAGGAAGTGGACGAGCGCGTCGAGCTCTCGGATGCCGACGTGCTCGGCATCATCGAGAAGATGCTGAAGCAGCGCCGCGAGTCCATCGCCCAGTACGAGAAGGCCGCGCGCCAGGACCTGGCCGACCAGGAGAAATTCGAGATCGGCGTGCTCTCGGCCTACCTGCCGCAACAGATGGGCGAAGACGAGGTTCTGCAGGCGGTGGCCGCCGCGGTGGCCGAATCCGGGGCGCTCGGGGTCAAGGACATGGGCAAGGTGATGGCCCTGCTCAAGCCGCGCCTGGCCGGCCGTGCCGACATGGGCAGGGTTTCCGGGCTTGTGAAAGCCAAGCTAGGCGGGTAAAAATGGGGACAGACCCCATTTGCAACAGGCAAATGGGGTCTGTCCCCATTTGATTCCGGACTCTTTCAAGCAGGACCTGCTCAATCGCATCGACATCGTCGACGTGATCGGGCGCTACGTGCAGCTGAAAAAGGGCGGCGCCAATTTCATGGGGCTGTGCCCGTTCCACGACGAGAAGACGCCTTCCTTCACCGTCAGCCCGGCCAAGCAGTTCTACCACTGCTTCGGCTGCCAGAAGCACGGCAACGCGGTCGGCTTCCTGATGGACTATGGCGGCATGGGCTACGTCGACGCCATCAAGGAGCTCGCTTCCTCGGCGGGCATGCAGGTCCCGGAATTGCAGCCGCGCACTGCGCAGGAGGCGCAGCGCAAGGCACGCGAGACCGACCTCGCCGCGCTGATGCAAAAGGCGATGGAGCACTACCGCGCCGAGCTGAAGAAATCGCCCCAGGCCATCGCCTACCTGAAACAGCGCGGCGTCAGCGGGGAGATCGCCGCGCGCTTCGGCATCGGCTATGCGCCGCACGACTGGCAGGGGCTCAAGAGTGCGTTCCCGGACTACGACAACCCGGGACTGGTCGAGTGCGGGCTGGTGATCGAGAGCGAGGGCAAGCGCTACGACCGGTTCCGCGACCGCGTCATGTACCCGATCTTCAACCGGCGCGACACGGTGGTCGGTTTCGGCGGGCGCGTGCTGGGCGCGGGCGAGCCGAAATACCTGAACTCGCCCGAGACGCCGCTGTTCCAGAAAGGCCAGGAGATCTACGGCCTGGGGCACGCGCGCGGCGCGATGCACGAGGCCAGGCGCGCGCTGGTGGTCGAGGGCTACATGGACGTGGTGGCGCTGGCGCAGCATGGCGTGGGCTACGCGGTGGCGACACTGGGCACGGCGACCACGCCGGTGCACGTCACCAAGCTGCTGCGCGAATTGCGCGAGAACGGCGCCGAACTGGTGTTCTGCTTCGACGGCGACGCCGCCGGGCGCAAGGCCGCGTGGCGCGCGCTCGAGGTGAGCCTGCCGCTCGCCAGCGACGCCAACCCGATCCGCTTCCTGTTTCTGCCCGAGGGCGAGGATCCCGACAGCTACGTGCGCGCCCAGGGCAAGGAAAAGTTCGAGCGCCTGGTCGCGGAGTCGCAGACCCTCACCGGTTTCTTGCTCGGCGAACTGCGCGCGCAATCGGAGCTCGACACCGCGGAAGGGCGCGCCGGGTTCCAGTCGTCGGCGAAACGCCACGTGCAGCAGATTGTTGCGCCCGCCCTGCGCCAGCAGCTGATCCAGGCCATCGCGCAACTGGCCCGCATCGCGCCCGGGAACGCGGAGAGTTATTTCGCGCCGGAAGGTGCGCAAAGGACGCAGCGGCCGGCGATGCACAGGGTGGCCGGCGTGGCGAGCGTGATCCCCAGGTCGGAGGAGCAGCACCTGCTGCGCTGCGTGGTGATGCATCCGGCACTCGCCGAGGCGCTGGAAGTCGAGCTGCTGGACCCGGAAACGCCGGAGGCCGCCGCGCTGAAGTCGATCGCGGCAGACGTTGCGGGTGGCGCGCAGCTGAGCGGCGCGGTGCTGGTGGAGCGCTACCAGGGCACCGGGTTCGAGCAGGTGGTGTTCCGGGCGCAGGCCGCCAGCATCGAGCAGGGCGATACGCCGGAATCGGCGGCGCAGGAGTTCGGCCAGGCGCAGATTGCGCTGCGCATCCGCCGCATGCACCGGGAAATCGACACGCTCAAGGGGCGCATCGGCGCCGATCCGGCGTTGAACGCCGAGTTGAACCGGCGGGTCAAAGAGCTGCATCAACTCAAAGCCCAGCGGTCCTGAGAGGCGGATTAGGGTAGAATCGCCCACTTTTTTCCGGCCTGGCAGGATCGGGCAAGCATGAGGCGAGCATGGCCAAAGCGAAACGCAAATCCAAACCGAAACTCTCCCGCAAGCCAGGAAAAAAGGCCAAACCGGTCAAGGTGTTGAAGAAGAAGACGGCAGTCGCCCGTGCCAGGCCCCGGCCGGCCGCCAAGGCGCGACCGGTCGCGAAAAAAGCCAAGGCGCTCAAGCACGTAAAGCCCGCCAAGCGCGCCAAGCCGGCGAAACAGGCGAAGCTGGCCAAGGCGCCCGCCGCCGCGAAGCCCGGCGAAAAGCCGAAGAAGCCCACCATCAAGAGCGCCAAGGCGGCGCTCGAGCAGCTCGAAGCCAAGCTCGCCGAGGGATTGAAGGCGAAGGCGAGCCGCGGCCGTCCGGGGCGCAAGACGAAGAAGGAGGAGTGGCTCGCGGCGATGGCCGTGATGCCCAAGGAGGACTCCGAGACGCGCCGCATGCGCCTCAAGACGCTGATCAAGCTCGGCAAGGATCGCGGCTTCCTCACCTACGCCGAAATCAACGATCACCTGCCCGACGACCTGGTGGACGCCGAGCAGATCGAAGCCATCATCTCGACCTTCGGCGACATGGGCATCCAGGTCTACGACCAGGCGCCCGACCAGGAAACGCTGCTGATCACCGCCGAGACCGCGCCGGTCGCCTCCACCGACGAGGACGTCGAGGAGCAGGCGGAGGCGGCGCTGTCCACGGTGGACTCGGAGTTCGGCCGCACCACCGACCCGGTGCGCATGTACATGCGCGAGATGGGCTCGGTGGAGCTGCTGACACGCGAGGGCGAGATCGAGATCGCCAAGCGCATCGAAGAGGGCCTGCGCCACATGATCCAGGCGATCAGCGCCTGCCCGACCACGGTGCGCGAGATCCTCGACCTGGCCGAAAAAGTGGACAAGGAGGAACTGCGCATCGACGAGGTGGTGGACGGCCTCATCGATCCGAACGCCAAGGCCGAGTTCGACCAGAAGAAAAATGCCGAGCCCCCGAGCGAGGAAGAGGAGGAAGAGCAGATCGAGGAGGAGGAAGGCGACACCGAGGAGGACGACGGCGCGGCGCAGAGGGCGAGCCTGCTGGCGCTGCGCAACGAAGCGCTGGAAAAGTTCGCCCGCATCCGGCGCTTGTTCGAGAAAAAAATGCGCATCCTGGAGAGCAAAGGGTCCAAGGACAAGGATTACCTGCGCGTGCGCGATCAGATCTCCACCGAGCTGATGACCATCCGCTTCACCGCGCGCACGGTCGAGCGGCTGTGCGACAGCGTGCGCAGCCTGGTGGACAACATCCGCAGCCACGAGCGCCAGATCCACGACATTTCGGTGCACAAGGCGCAGATGCCGCGCCAGCACTTCATCAAGGTGTTCGTCGGCACCGAAGGTTCCAAGCGCTGGCTGTCCTCGGAGCTCAATGCAGGGCACGCGTGGAGCGAGCAGCTGGTGCGCCTGGAGCCCTCGATCCTCGAGTTGCTGGGCAAGATCCTGGCGGTGCAGACGAAGATGGGCATCCCGATCCGCGAGCTGAAGGAAATCAACAAGCAGATGTCCACGGGCGAGGCGAAGGCGCGCCGCGCCAAGCGCGAGATGACCGAGGCCAACCTGCGCCTGGTGATCTCGATCGCGAAGAAGTACACCAATCGCGGCC
>JAABQT010000108.1 GCA_011391295.1 Betaproteobacteria bacterium | reverse complement strand
CGAAGTACTCCGGTGGCCTTGCAGACGTGGTGCGCAACGCGCGCTACGCCACGGCGGTGGGGCTGCTGCTGGAGGGCGTGCAGCAGGTCAGGCAGGGGCAGCTGTCGCGGCAGGACGGTTCAGTGCGCGCGGTCCTGGGAAGGATGCGCGAGTGGTTCCAGAGGAATTTTTGACGTCGTTCTCACAGGCAAGGAGGAAACACCATGTTCGAGATCGTAGATAGCCAGTCAGCGGGGCCGGTCATCAAGGTGATCGGGGTCGGTGGCGCCGGCGGCAACGCCGTCAACCACATGATCGAGCAGGGCGTCGAGGGCGTGGAGTTCATCGCCATCAATACCGACGGGCAGGTGCTGTCGCGCAACAAGTCGCGCCACCAGATCCAGCTTGGCAGCAGCGGGCTGGGGTCGGGCGCCAAGCCCGAGGAGGCGCGTGCGGTGGCAATCGCTGAGCGGGAGCGCATCGAGGAAGCGATTTCGGGCGCGCACATGGTGTTCATCACGGCGGGCATGGGCGGGGGCACCGGCACCGGCGCCGGGCCGGTGATCGCGGAGGTGGCGCGCTCGCTCGGCATCCTCACTGTCGCGGTGGTCACCAAGCCGTTTTCCTTCGAAGGCTCCAAGCGCACGAAGATCGCCGAGCAGGGCATCAACGAAATGGCGCCGCACGTGGACTCGCTGATCGTGATTCTCAACGACAAGCTGGAAGAGGTCCTGGGCGAGGACGTGACGCAGGAAGAGGCGTTCAAGGCGGCCGACGACGTGCTCAACAGCGCGGTGGCGGGCATCGCCGAGATCATCAACCAGCCCGGGCTGGTGAACGTCGATTTTCAGGACGTGCGCACGGTGATGTCCGAGCAGGGCATGGCGATGATGGGGTCGGCGGCCGCGAGCGGCATCGATCGCGCCCGCATCGCCGCCGAGCAGGCCATTGCCTGCCCCCTGCTGGAGGGCGTCAACCTCGCCGGCGCGCGCGGCGTGCTGATCAACATCAGCGCATCGCGTGCCAGCCTGAAGCTGCGCGAGACCAAGGAAGTGATGAACACCGTGCGCGCATTCGCGGCAGAGGACGCCACTATCATCTACGGCGGCGTCTACGACGACGCGCTGGGCGACGAGTTGCGCGTGACGGTGGTTGCCACCGGCCTGGGAGCGCCGCTCGCCGCGCGCCAGTCCAAGCCGCAACTGGTGGTCTCGCAAAGGACCGGCACCGACAACCAGCCGCACTCGGGCGCGGTGGACTACAGCCAGCTCGAGTCGGTGCCTGCCGTGATCCGGCGCAACCGGGCCTCCACCGTGGAGGCTTTGCAGCAAAGCGGGGTGGACAAGTACGACATCCCGGCGTTCCTGCGCAAGCAGGCTGACTAGCGGATCCGGCAGTACGGGCGGCGGAGCGCTTTGGTCCTCCTTGCCGGAGGCGCTGCGTCGTCCGCGTCTGCTAGAATTCGCCATTCGCTCAAGAAGTTACGCATGCTCAAGCAACGCACACTCAAGACCCTGATCCGCGCGCGGGGCGTCGGCCTGCATACGGGCCAGCAGGTCAACATCGCGTTGCGGCCGGCGCAGCCGGACACCGGCATCACGTTTCGCCGCATCGACCTCACACCGCCCGTCGACATCCCGGCGCGCGCCGACCTGGTTGGCGAGACGCGGCTGTCCTCGTGCCTCGTGCATCAGGGTGCGAAGGTCTACACGGTGGAGCACCTGATGTCGGCGCTCGCCGGACTCGGCGTGGACAACGCCTACGTGGATATCGACGGACCCGAAGTGCCGATCATGGATGGCAGTGCGGCGCCGTTCGCACTGCTATTGCAGCAGGCCGGACTCGTGGAGCTCGAGGCGCCCAAGCGCTTCCTGCGCGTGAAGCGCGCGGTGGAGGTGCGCGAAGGCGACAAGTGGGCGCGCCTCGAGCCCTACGAAGGGCTGCGGCTGTCTTTTTCCATTGTGTTCAATCATCCGGTCATCGACAAGACGCGCCAGGCGGTGAGCGTCGATTTCGCCGAGACCTCCTACCTGAGGGAAATCGCGCGCGCGCGCACCTTTGGATTCATGCACGACGTCGAGCAGTTGCGCGAGGACGGGTTCGCGCTTGGCGGCGGTTTCGACAACGCCCTGGTGCTCGACGAGTATCGCTTGCTGAACGCCGACGGCCTGCGCTTCGCCGACGAGTTCATCCGCCACAAGGTGCTCGATGCCATTGGCGATCTGTACCTGCTCGGCCGGCCGCTGCTGGGCGCTTTTTCCGCGCACAAGTCCGGCCACGCGCTCAACAACCAACTGCTGCGTGCGCTGCTGGCGGATGCCGCCGGGTGGGAGATGGCCAGTTTCGAGCGCGCCGACGAGGCGCCCGCGGGTGTTGCCGGCCTGGTGTTGCAGCCGGCCTAGGTGTTGCTGATCCGGGTCCTGGGGCTGCTGGTTGCGGTCGCGATCGGCGGTTGCATACTGATGTACCTCGTTACCGCCGAGCGCCGGTATCTGCGCTACGGCTGGCTGAGCTTCAAGTACGCGCTTTACCTGGCCGTTTTCGCCCTGCTGCTGGTTTTCGGGGAACGTCTGCTGGGGGCGGTCTGACACTTTGGCGCCGTAACAACACCCCGAGGGCTGCGCGCGCGGGCGAATCCGGCCCAAGCCGGTCATAAAGTGCTGATAATTCAGAGATTCCGACGCTGGAGAGGGTGCTCGCCTTGGGCGCCGGGGATGGCTGCGGATGTGCACTGCTTGGTTGCACCCTCACTGAAACTAAATTAACCTTCGAACCCTGACGTAACAAGAACTTACGCAGGCTCTCTGCAATCATTTTCAGCTTCGCCGCGGTCGCAGGGTTCGCGGCAAGCAACGAGAGTTCGCCGTCCCTGAGGTTGGCGGCGCGCAGTTGGCGCGCCAGCCCGGTCGGCAGAAACTCGACACAGAGCCGGGTGAGCGCACGGATTTCATGCGCTTTCGCGACGAGGGGACGCAGATCCTCGTCGGCGGCAAGGAAGCGGTCGATGTTGGACGGATGCACGTGGAGTTGGGCCAAAGGGAGCGTTAGTTGCAGATTATCGTAATCCCCGACCGGCTGGCCAAGGCCAGAACGCTGAAAGTCTCCACGGCCCACCTGCTGGCGTCGGTGTTGGCGGCACTCATGCTGCTGATGGCGCTGACCGCGGGGCTGTACTGGATCACATTCCGCTTTGCCACCGACATCAAGGTTCCCCTGGTACAGGAGTTGATGCTCTCGGCGCAAAAAGGCGAAGCCGCGCGCGCACGCCAATTCGTGCAGCAGAATCTGAACGCGATGGCAGTCAAGCTGGGCGAGATGCAGGCGCAACTGGCGCGGCTCGACGCCCTGGGTGATCGCCTGTCGACCCTGGCCGGCATTCGCCCGCAGGAGTTCCGCTTCAGCGAGGCCCCGGGCCTGGGCGGAGCGCAGCCGACTTCGCTGCCGCCGCAAAACCTGTCAATGGCCGAATTCGGCGAGAAGCTGTACGCGCTTTCGCGCCACATGGAAAATCGCACTGACATGCTCGGCGTGCTCGAGGCGCAGCTGTTCGAGCAGGCGGTGAAAAAGAAACTGATTCCCACCATGATGCCGGTGAACGCACCCTTCAACGCGTCCGGCTTCGGCATGCGCATCGATCCGTTCACCGGCCAGCAGGCGATGCATGAAGGCATCGATTTCCTCGCCGATCTGGGCTCGCCCATTGTCGCGGCAGCGGGCGGCGTGGTCATCTTCGCCGGCTTCCATCCGCAGTACGGCAATGCCGTCGAGATCGACCACGGCAACGACCTGATGACGCGCTACGCGCACGCTTCCAAGCTGCACGTGAAGGAAGGCGATGTCGTGCAGCGCGGCCGGCGCGTCGCCGACGTCGGCACCACCGGCCGTTCCACCGGCCCGCACCTGCATTTCGAGGTGCGCTTCAAGGGCGTGGCGCAGAATCCGGCGCGCTTCGTGCTGGCTTCGCAAGCCGCGCAGAAATCCGCACGCGCGCGTCGCTAGTGCCCGCGCGGGGCGGTCGCCCCGCCATGCTAAAATTTTGAGTTTCAAGGGTATTTCCGCGCGAGCGCCGCAGCGCTGGCGCCATCGATGATTACCAGAGCCCTCACCAAGATCTTCGGCAGCCGCAATGACCGGCTGCTCAAGCAGTACTCGCGCGCGGTCGCGCGTATCAACGCACTCGAGCCCGGCGTCGGCGCCCTGTCGGACGAGGCGCTGCGCGCCAGGACCGGCGAATACAGGCGGCGCCTTGCCGAGCGCGTTGCCGCGGCGCCCGACGAGAGCAAGGAAGCCGCCGAACGCGAGGGACTGGAAGAGTTGCTTCCGGAGGCGTTTGCCGTGGTGCGCGAAGCGGGCAAGCGCACGCTGAAGATGCGCCATTTCGACGTGCAGCTGGTCGGCGGCATGGTGTTGCACGACGGCAAGATCGCGGAGATGCGCACCGGAGAGGGCAAGACGCTGGTGGCCACGCTACCGGCCTACCTCAACGCGCTCGCCGGGCGCGGCGTGCACATCGTCACGGTGAACGACTACCTCGCCAGGCGCGACGCCGACTGGATGGGAAAGATCTACGCCTTTCTCGGCCTGACCGTGGGCGTCAACATCCCGCAGATGGAGCCGGAGGACAAGCGCGCCGCCTACGCCGCCGACATCACTTACGGCACCAACAACGAGTTTGGCTTCGACTACCTGCGCGACAACATGGCGATGCGCGTCGAGGAGCGCTTCCAGCGCCGGCTGCGCTACGCCATCGTCGACGAAGTGGACTCGATCCTGATCGACGAGGCGCGCACGCCGCTGATCATTTCCGGCCAGGCCGAGGATCGCACCGAGGTCTACGCGCGCATGAACGAGGTCGCGCCGCTGCTGGCGCGGCAGAAGGACGAGAAGGGCGACGGCGATTTCTGGGTCGACGAGAAGAACCACCAGGTCTCGCTGTCCGAGGCCGGTCACGCCCGGGCCGAGGAGGTCCTGGCACGCGTCGGCATGCTGCCGCAGGGCGCGAGCCTGTACGAGCCCGCCTACATCAACCTGGTGCACCACCTGTATGCCGCGCTGCGCGCGCATAACCTGTTCCACCGCGATCAGCACTACGTGGTGCAGGACGGCGAAGTGATCATCGTGGACGAATTCACTGGCCGCCTGATGCAGGGGCGGCGCTGGTCCGACGGCCTGCACCAGGCGGTCGAGGCGAAGGAAAAAGTAGCGATCCAGAACGAGAACCAGACGCTGGCCTCGATCACTTTCCAGAACTTCTTCCGCATGTACCGCAAGCTCGCCGGCATGACGGGGACCGCGGACACCGAGGCCTATGAGTTCCAGGAGATTTACGGACTGGAAACCGTGATCATCCCGACGCACCATCGCATGATCCGCGAGGAGCGGCTCGACCTGGTGTACCGCACCGCCAAGGAGAAACACAAGGCGATCATCGACGACATCAAGGACTGCTACGGCCGCGGCCAGCCGGTGCTGGTGGGCACCACGTCGATCGAGGCCTCCGAGCTGCTGTCCTCGCTGCTGACCAAGGACAAGCTGCCGCACCAGGTACTCAATGCCAAGCAGCATGCGAGGGAAGCCGAAATCGTGGCCCAGGCCGGGCGGCCGAAAATGGTCACCATCGCAACCAACATGGCGGGGCGCGGCACCGACATCGTGCTCGGCGGCAGCGTGGAGAAGCAGGTTGAGCCGATCGAGGCCGCGCAGGACATCGCGCCGGCGGACAAGCAGGCGCGCGTCGAGAAGCTGCACAGCGAATGGGCGGCATTGCATGCGCACGTGATCCGCGAGGGCGGCCTGCACATCATCGGCACCGAACGCCACGAGTCGCGCCGCGTGGACAACCAGTTGCGCGGCCGCTCGGGGCGCCAGGGCGATCCGGGCAGTTCGCGCTTCTACCTGTCGCTCGAGGACCCGCTGCTGCGCATCTTCGCCGGTGAACGCATCAACAAGATCATGCTGATGCTGCGCATGCCCGAGGGCGAGGCGATCGAGCACGCCATGGTCACGCGCTCGATCGAGAGCGCGCAACGCAAGGTGGAGGCGCGCAACTTCGACATCCGCAAGCAGCTGCTGGAGTACGACGACGTCGCCAACGAC
>JAABQT010000107.1 GCA_011391295.1 Betaproteobacteria bacterium | reverse complement strand
CTCGACCAGTTCGAACGACAGCGCGTTCAGCGCCTGCGGGCGGTTGAGGCGGATGAGGGCGAATTCCTCGATGCGCGAGAGTTCCACGGACACGTCATTTCTCCTTTACGGGTTCGCGCCAGCGCACCGGCTGGGGCGCGATGCGGCCGTTTTTTGCCCGCTCCTGCAGCTCGCGCTTGAGGATCTTGCCGCTCGCGGTGAGCGGGAAGGCCTCCAGCGCGAGGAAGAATTCGGGCATGTCGTACTTGGACAGGCCGACCGCGTGCAGGTGATCGAGCAGCGCCTCGCCGGTCACCCGCTCGCCCTCGCGGCAGATTACCGCAAGGCAGGCCTTCTCGCCGAGGCGCGCATCGGGCACGCCGAAGGCCGCGGCCTTCTGCACCGCGGCGTGCCGGTGCGCCAGGTCCTCGATGCGCGCGGGGTGGATGTTGTGGCCGCCGCGGATGATGAGGTCCTTCTTGCGGCCCACGATACGCAGGCAGCCACGCGCATCCAGCGTGCCGAGGTCGCCCGAGAGGAACCAGCCGTCGCGGTTGAACGAGTCCTCGGTCACCGCCTGGTTGTCGAAATAGCCGAGCATCAGCAGTGCGCCGCGCGTGCCGATCTCGCCCACGGTGCCCGGGGGCACTTCGAGGTCGGGGTTCTCCTGGCTGAAAATGCGCGTCTCGTAGCCGTGGCAGGCGCGGCCGCAGGTCTCGACGATGGTCTGCGTGTCGTCCGAGGGCAGGGTGTACTGGTGCGAGCCATTCTCGGTCATGCCGTAGATGTTCTGCGGCGTGATGCCCATGCCGAGGAAGGTCTGCGCCACCTCGCGCGGGATCGGCGAGCCCGCCATGTAGAACAGGCGCACAGCGCCGAGCTTGTTCAGCCCGCGGCGCCTGGCCTCGGCGAGAATGTCGATGGCGTGCGTGGGCACGCCCATGAGGTAGGTGGCGCCGCACTCGAGCGCCCAGTCGAGCGGTTTCATGCCGGCGGGCGGATCGTTCACCACCAGCTCGAAACCCGCGGCCATCATCTGCTCCACCGCCACGGTGCCGATGTGGTGGCTCATCGGCGAGAGGCTGAGCAGCACCGTTGCATGATCGTGTTTCCAGTCGGTGACCATCGCGCGGCCGTTGGCGAGCAGCGTGTTATCCGAATGCATCACGCCCTTGGGCACGGCGGTGGTGCCGGAAGTGAAAGCGAGATAGATGATCTTGTCCGGGTCGGCGAGCGCCGGTACTTCGCACGCCGCGCACGCCGCGCCTGCAGCCGGGAACGTCGCGCCGCGCACATCGAACACGGCCTTCATGGCGGGCAAAGTGTGCGCGCCCTGCGCGCCGCCTGCGCCATAGCCCGCCTGCATCACCAGCGCCGCGGCGCGCGTGCGCTCGAGGAGCTGCGCGATCTCCGCCGCGGTGTAGTTCTGGTGCAGCGAGGGGATGCACACGTAGCCGTTGCGCGCGCAGGCAAGCAGCGTCACCACGCTCTCGGCGCGCGAGGGCAGCCACACGGCGACGCGCTCGCCGCGGCGCACGCCGGCCCGGTGCAGTCCCTGCGCCGCCGCGTCCACCCAGGCGAGGAGTTGCGTCCAGGTGAGGCGCACGCGCGCATCGCGCAGCGCGTAGCCCTTGGGCCGCTCGGCGGCGTGCCGTTGCAGCAGCGAATAAAAAGTGTCCTGGCGCCACGCGCCCGAGGCGTAATGGCGCGCCGCCTCCTGCGGATTGAGGAGCGTCAGGACCGTGTTCATGGCTTAGTGGCCGAACTTGTCCGGGTCGGGCTTGCGCCTGGCGCGGAACGCCTCGGAGAGCTCGTGCGACTCGTCGCTCTCGAGGTAGGGCCGCAGCAGCAGGTCGTGCGCCATGCGCGCCAGGCCGCCGACGCCGCCGTGGCGCGCGTTGAACGCGCCTTTGATCGAAGCCATGGCGAAGGCGCCGCGCTCGGCGAGCTCGAGCGCCATCTTCTTCGTTTCCGCGCGCAACTGGTCGTCGGGCACCACGCGGTTGATGAGCCCGATGGCGAGCGCCTCGCGCGCAGTGAGCTTCGGGTTCAGCATCCAAAGTTCCTTGGCCTTCTTCTTGCCGACCAGGTCCTCGAGGTACCAGGTGCCGTAGCCGGCGTCGAAGCTGCCCATCATCGGGCCCACCTGGCGGAACACCGCGCTTTCCTTGGCGATGGTCAGGTCGCACACCACCTGCAGCACGTTGCCGCCGCCGACCGCGAAGCCGTTGACCGAGGCGAGAACCGGTTTTTGCAGCCGGTCGATCGACTCGTACATCTCGAGCGTGGGCAGCACGCCGGCGTAGAGCAGCGTGTCCTGCATGCCTTCCTTGCGCCCGCCGATGCAGAAGAACTTGTCGCCGGCGCCGGTGATCACCAGCACGCGGGTGCGCGTCTCGCGCCGCACTTCGTTGACGCAGTCGCGGATCTCGTGGCACATCTGCGGGGTGAACATGTTGCCGTCGTCGGGACGGTTGAGGGTCAGCCAGCCGACCGGCCCGTCCTCCTGGTACAGAATGGTGTCGAACGCCACGGGGATCACCTCTGCGGGTTGCGCAGGTCGATGATAGTCGCTCGGCGAGCGGATTTGAACGGCCGGTTCAGGCGCCGCGCGCGAGGATCAGGCGGAACACGCGCTCGGGGCGCGCCGCGCCCAGCGCCCTGGCGATCCTCGCGGCGGCGTCGCGCACGGCGTCTTCGTCGTGGCCTTCGACCAGCACGAAGGGCGCGGGCAGCCGGTCGGGCGCGCCGCGCATCTTCGCTTCCGGATTGGGAACCTGCGTCGCCTTCGCGTCGGGGATCGCGAGCCGCACCCGGCCCGCCGCGGCGTGCGCCTCGAGGACCGCGAGCGCAGCGTCGCCGGGCGCTGCGCGAAGCTCGATGGTGGCGAGCACGGCGCCGGGGGCGCGCAGCGCGCCGCAGTCCGCGGCGATCTCGCACGCGGCGCGCGTCATGTTGCGAAAGCGCGGCATGATGGCCCGGGTGCGCGGCGTCGGGTTGGCGAGCCGCTCGAGGTACACGGGCGCCGTGAGCGCCGCGAGCGAAGCGGTGTCGTAGATCGCGGCGTAGCTTTGCGGCGCGGCGGCGTCGCGGTAGCGGCGCGCGCTCAGGATGCCCGGAATGCCCAGGCGCTCGGGGACGTGCTCCTCGACGTACCAGGTGTTGAACTCGGCTTCGTCCTCGGCGGCGATGTCGTTCCACACCGCCAGCAGGCCGGGCGACAGGTGCGGTGCGCTCATGGCAGGCTCCCCCGGGGCCGGAGACCCCCTTGTTCGATTGACTTGACCGGGTCCGGGGGTCTGCAGCACCATCGCCGGACTCACTGTACCGTCGGCTACTACGGCCGCGGCAGGATACACGCCGGCCGCATCGAGCGCGACAGTGATCCAGACGTCACAACTGCATGGAGGAGGAAACATGAGGCAACTCGGAAAACTGGCGCTTCCAGCCCTGGTCGCGGCGGCGCTCGCGCCGGTGATGATGCCCGCGCAGGCTGCGGATACGGTCAAGATGAGCGTGGTCGCGTTCCTGTCGGGACCGGCGGCAGGGCCCTTCGGCGTGCCGTCGCGTAACGGCGCCGAGGTGGTGATTGCGGCCATCAATGCGGGCAAGCTCCCGGCGCCCTACAACACCGTCGGCCTCGCCGGACGGCTGATCGACGCGGAATACATCGATGAGTCCGGGGGCAACACCAAGCAGGTGGCCGAATACCGCAACATGGTGGAAAAGCGCGGCGTCGACGTCGCGCTCGGCTACATCTCCAGCGGCACCTGCGAGGCGCTCACGCCGGTGGCCGAGGAGCTGAAGAAGCTCACCGTCTACGCGGTGTGCGGAACACCGCGCATCTTCGAGGATGCCAGGCGCAGCTACGTATTCCGCACCATGAGCCACGCGACCTCGGACAATGTGGCCGCGGCGTACTACGTCAAGGAGCACTTCCCCAAGATCGCCAGCTACACCGCCATCAACCAGAACTACGCCTGGGGCCAGGATTCCTTCCGTGACTTCGACGCCACCATGCAGCTGATCACCAAGGCCAGGAGTTCGGCCAAGCTGCAATGGCCGAAGATCTTCCAGGGCCAGTATTCGACCGAGATCTCGGCGCTGCTGCTCGACAAGGCGGACCTGATCCACACCAGCTTCTGGGATGGCGACCTGGAGGGCTTCATCTTCCAGGCCAACACGCGCGGCCTGTTCAAGAAGAAGAAGGCCATTTTCACGGTCGCGGAAACCTCGGTGTACCGCCTGAACAAGCTGATGCCCGACGGCCTGATGGTCGGCGCGCGCGGACCGTACGGCGCGATCGTGCGCAACCGCGGCAGCGAGCTCAACAAGTGGCTGATCACGGCGTACAAGGACCGCTACGGCCAGTACCCGTCGGGGCCCGCGTACCAGTACGCGCAGGCGGTGCTCGCGGTGAAGATCGCCTATGACGCCGCGGCGAAGGCGGCGGGCGGCTTCCCGACGCAGGACCAGGTGAGCGCCGCGATGAAGGGCTCGAGCTTCGAATCCTTCTCCACGCACGTGAAGATGTCGCTCGGCGACGGGCACCAGGCGAGCACGGAGAACGGCTACGGCATCACCAAGTGGGACGCCAAGGCCGGCGAGCTGAAGCTGGAGAAGGTGAAGTTCTATCCGGCCGACTGCATCAACCCGCCCGAAGGCACCACCAGCGTGGACTGGATCAAGGGCGGCATGCAGGGCGCGAAGTGCTGAACTGCTGAGCTGAACGGCATCGGCGACCGGGGGCGGTGCCACCGCCCCCGGTCTTCGTTTCGGCATTGCACATCCCGTAGCTTTACTGGTGTTTTCCTGACAGGGACGACAGGGTGGACACTGCGATCACGATCCTGCTCGACGGACTGGTGTTTTCGTCGTATCTGTTCATCGTCTCGGTGGGCCTGACGATCATCTTCGGGGTGATGAAGATCCTGAACGTCGCCCACGGCGCGTTCTACGCCTGGGGCGCCTACACCGCGGCGTTCCTCATCGGCCTGGCGGCCAACGCGGGCTGGCCCGACTGGGCCGGTTTCGGCATCATTTTGTTCTCCGCGATCCTGGTCGGTCTGGTGCTGGGCCTGGTGCTCGAGCGCGGCATCCTGCAGTTCATGTACCACCGCGACGAGGTGCTGATCGTGCTCGCCACCTTCGGCAGCTTCCTGGTGCTCGAGGACGTGATCCTGCTGGTGTTCGGCGTCAATCCCTACTTCGCGTTCCAGCCCATGGTGCTGCTCGGCAGCGTGCAGCTGGGCGGCATCGCGCGCGACACCTACGGCCTGACGCTGATCGGCCTGGCGGTGGTGGTGGCCACGGGCTGCTGGCTGATGCTCAAGCGCACGCGCTGGGGCAAGCTGCTCTCGGCGGTGATCTACGACCGCGAGCTCTCGGTGACCATGGGCCTCGACGTCACGCGCGTGTACATCGTCACCTTCACGCTCGGCGCGATGTTCGGCGCGCTCGGCGGCGCCTACATCGCGCCCACGGTGTCGGTGGCGCCCGGGTTCGGCATCGACGTGATCGTGCTCTCGTTCGCGGTGGTGGTGATCGGCGGCATGGGCAGCGTGCCGGGCGCGATGATCGGCGCGCTGGCGGTCGGCCTGGTGCGGGCGCTCGCGGTGCACAAGTTCCCGCAGCTGGAGCTGTTCGTGATCTACGCGGTGATGGCCACGGTGCTGGTGTTCCGCCCCGAGGGCCTGTTCGCGCCGGTCAAGGTGCGCAGGATCTGATGCTGCGCGACCGCACCATCCAGGGCTTGACGATCGCGCTCGTGGCGCTGCTCGTCATGAGCTTCTTCGTGCCGAGCTGGATCGTCAACCAGATGCTGTTCGCGTCTGCGCGCGCGATCGCGGTGCTCGGGCTGATGGTGCTGTGGCGTACGCGCCTGGTCTCGTTCGGCCACGCGCTGTATTTCGGCCTTGGCGCCTACACCGTGGCGCTGGCGAGCCGCTACGCGGGAATCAGCGACGCGTTCGTGCTGATCGGCGCCGCGGCCGCGCTGGCGACGCTGCTCGGGTTTCTCATCGGCTTCATCGTGCGGCGCTACCGCGACATCTTCTTCGCCATGCTCAACCTCGCCTTCTCCATGATCCTGTACGGCATCCTGGTGAAAACCGAGGCCCTGGGCAGCA
>JAABQT010000106.1 GCA_011391295.1 Betaproteobacteria bacterium | reverse complement strand
GCCATGGTGACTGCGGTGAAATCCGCCCTGAAGCGCGGCCAGATGGTGACCCTGGTCGGCTTCGGCACCTTCTATGCGGGCCGGCGCGCGGCGCGCACCGGGCGCAATCCCCGCACCGGCGCGGAATTGGAGATCGCGGCCGCGGTGGTGCCCAAGTTTCGCGCTGGCAAGGCGCTCAAGGACGCAGTAAACTAGCGCCCCTTGGATTTTTACGGCGGCGCTCGCGTCGCGGGGTGCTTAGCTCAGCTGGTAGAGCGTCGCTCTTACACGGCGAATGTCGGCGGTTCGATCCCGTCAGCACCCACCAGGTCCAGACAGTAGGAGCGGTAGTTCAGTTGGTTAGAATACCGGCCTGTCACGCCGGGGGTCGCGGGTTCGAGTCCCGTCCGCTCCGCCAACCACATTCCTGAATGTTCGAGTTCATACAGAAAAACAAGCGGCTGGCGCAGGTGGTGCTGGTCCTGATGGTGATTCCTTTCGCCTTCTTCGGCCTGGAGTCCTATACGCGCTCGATCGGCGGCAAGGACGCCGTCGCCACGGTGGATGGCGTGGGCATCTCGCAGCGGGAGTTCAGCGACGAACTGCGCTTGCAGCAGGAGCGGCTGCGCACGGCGTTCGGGCGCGGCATCGATGCCGAGGCGCTCGATACGCCGGAAACACGCCGCGCGCTGCTCGATACCCTGTTGTCGCGGCGCCTGTTGGCCGACGCTGCCCTGCGCGCCCCTCTGACCGTGAGCGACAGCACCTTGCGCGAAACCATCGCGGCGATCCCGGCATTCCAGGCCGAGGGCGCGTTTTCCAAGCCGAACTACGAAGCGCTGCTGCGCGCGCAGAACATGACGCCGCAGATGTTCGAGTCGCGCATGCGCTACGACATGTCGCTGTCGCAGCTGACGCGCGCCATCGTCGAAACCGCGATCGTCTCGCGCAGCGTGGACGAGCGGCTGGCCGCGCTGCAGGCGCAGCGCCGCGAGGTGTCGGAGGCGCTGGTCGCGGCGCAACCCTTTCTCGCCCAGGTGAGACTCACCGAGGCGCGGTTGCGCGCGTACTACGACGCCAATCCGGTGGAATTCCGCATCGCCGAGCGCGTGCGCGCCGAGTATCTGGTGCTGTCCGCGGAGACGCTCGGGCGCCAGGATGCGCTCAGCGACGCGGAGGTGCGCGCCGCCTACGAGGCGCGCAGCGCGCAGTACCGGGTCGAAGAGCAGCGCCGCGCCAGCCACATCCTGGTGAAGACGCGGGAGCAAGCCGATAAGCTCGCGGCCGAGGCGCGCAAGTCGCCGGCGCGCTTCGCCGAGCTGGCGACAAAGCATTCGCAGGACTCCGGTTCGGCGCAGAAGGGCGGGGATCTTGGTTTCTTCGGCCGCGGCATGATGGTGCCCGCCTTCGAGCAGGCGGCGTTCAGCCAGAAGGAGGGCGACATCGGCAGCCCGGTGCAAAGTGATTTCGGCTGGCACGTGATCCGGGTCACCGGCATCCAGGCCGCAAAGGCGCGGCCCTTCGGCGAGGTGCGCGCCGAGCTCGCCGCGGACCTGGGCCGGCAGAAGGGCTCGCGGCAGTTTGCCGAGTCCGCCGAAGCGTTCAGCAACATGGTGTACGAGCAATCCGACAGCCTGAAGCCGGCGGCCGAGCGTTTCAAACTTGCGTTGCAGACGAGCGGCTGGATCACGCGCGCGCCCGCGGCCGAGGCCGGGGTGCTGGCCAACGCCAAGTTGCTCGGCGCCCTGTTCGCCGCGGACTCGATCAAGATGAAGCGCAATACCGATGCGGTCGAAGTCGCGGCCAACATATTGGTGGCGGCGCGGGTGCTGGAGCACCAGCCGCAGGCGCAGCGCAAGTTCGAGGAGGTACGCGCCGCCATCGAGGAGAATTTGCGCGCGGCGGAGGCCGCCAGGTTGGCGCAGAAGGCCGGCGCGGCCAAGCTCGCCGCGCTGCAGAAGGGCGCCGACGAGGGAATTTCGTGGGGCGCACCGAAAGCGGTGTCGCGGCGCAGCCCGCAGGCGGTGCCGGCAGGCGCGTTGCGGCAGATCATGTCGGCGCACCCCGGCAGGCTGCCGGCCTACGTCGGCGCAGATCGCGGCACCGAGGGGTACATGCTGTACCGCGTGGGCCGGGTGCTCGAGGCCGAACCCAGGCCCGAGCCGCAGCGGCTGGCCGAATTGGAGCGCGCCCGGCAGCTGGCGGGCACCCTGCAACTGGAGTCGTACGTCGCCAGCCTGCGCGCGCGCGCGGACATCGAGATCCACACCGCCAACCTCGAGAAGAAGCCCTAGTCGCGCGGTACAATCGCCATAGTCCGCATGCGATCGGCGTCGCGGGCAACGCGAGGAGGCTGGATGCCGGGCGACGGCGCTGCCGCTGCAGTCGGGGATTGCGATGTTGCCGTGATCGGCGGCGGGCCCGCCGGTTCGACCGCGGCGGCGCTGCTCGTGGAGCGCGGCTACCGGGTGGCGCTGCTGGAGAAGTCACGGCACCCGCGTTTTCACATCGGCGAGTCGCTGCTGCCGGCCAACCTGCCGCTGTTCGAGCGGCTGGGCGTGGGCGAGCAGGTCCGCGCCATCGGCATGCAGAAGTGGGGCGCGGAATTCGTTTCGCCCTGGCACGACTGGATCTCGCGGCTGCCCTTTGGCGACGCGTGGGACAAGTCGCAGCCCTTCGCCTACCAGGTGCGCCGCTCGGAGTTCGACGAGATCCTGTTCCGCAACGCGGCGCGCAAGGGCGCCTTGGCACTGGAAGGCTGCCGCGTGCGCGAGATCGAGTTTCCCGGCGAGGGCGGGGCGCTGCTGCAGGTGCACCGCGACAACGGCGCCGAGGAGCGCTGGCGCGCGCGTTTCGTGATCGATGCTTCCGGGCGCGACACCTTCCTCGGCAACCGCTTCAAGTTGAAGCGGCGCAACCCCAAGCACAACAGCGCGGCGCTGTACGCGCATTTCCGGCGCGCGCAGCGCCACGCGGGGCGCTGCGCGGGCGACATCACCATCTTCTGGTTCGAGCACGGCTGGTTCTGGGTCATTCCGCTGCCCGGCGACATCACCAGCGTCGGCGCAGTGGTGTGGCCCTACTACATGAAGACACGCAGCAAGCCGGTGAACGAATTCCTGATGGACACCATCGCGCTGTGCCCGGAGCTCGCGGCGCGGCTGGCGGGCGCCGAGCGCGTGACCGAGGCCGAGGCCACCGGCAACTACTCCTACGCCTGCGAGCGCACCTACGGGCCGGGCTACATCCTGCTCGGCGACGCCTACACCTTCATCGATCCGGTGTTCTCCTCGGGCGTGATGCTGGCCATGAACAGCGCGTTCATCGGCGTGGATGCGGTGGATGCCTGCCTGCGCCGTCCGGCCGAGGCGCGGCGCGCGCTGGCGCGCTTTGACCGCCTGATGCGGCGCGGGCCGCGCGAATTTTCCTGGTTCATCTACCGCGTCACCCACCCGGTGATGCGCGAGCTGTTCATGGGGCCGCGCAATTTCCTGCGCGTGAAGGAGGCGCTGCTGGCGCTGCTCTCGGGCGACGTATTCGGAAAATCACCCATCGGCCCTTCGCTGTTCGCGTTCAAGGTGCTGTTTTACCTGATGTCTCTCGCCGACCTGCGCACCACCCTGCGCGTCTGGCGCCGGCGGCGCGAGAATATCCGCGACGCGGATGTCGCCAACGCCGGGGCCTGAGCGTGCGGCGGGGAGCCTCGGGCGCGATTGCCCTCCTGTGCCTGCTGGCGGCGACGCCGGCTGCGGCCGACGAGCTCCCGTTGTGGGAGGTGGGCGCGGGCGTCGGCGCATTCGCGCTTCCGGACTATCGCGGCTCGGACGAGGGGCGGGGTTACCTGCTGCCGGTGCCCTATGTGGTGTATCGCGGCAAGTTCCTGAAGGCAGACCGCAAGGGCATCCGCGGCACCCTGTTCGATTCCGAGCGCCTGGACCTCAACCTGAGCGTGGCTGCCTCGCTGCCGGTGAACAGCGCCCACAATGCCGCGCGCAGGGGCATGCCGGACCTCGCGCCCTCGCTTGAATTCGGTCCCTCGCTGGAGATCGCGTTGTGGCGCGCCGGGGACCGGCGCGACCTGCTGGCGTTGCGCCTGCCGGTGCGCGCTGCGTTTACGCTGGAGGGTTCGCCCAGCGCCATCGGCTGGGTAGCCACGCCGCAGCTCAACCTCGATCTCGCCGGCCGCGGCGCGCTCGGCGGATGGAATCTGGGATTGCTCGCAGGCCCGATCTACGGCAGTCGGCGTCAGCATCAGTATTTCTACGGCGTGGCGCCCCAGTTCGCGACGCCGGTGCGCCCGGCGTACGAGGCGCCAAGCGGCCATGCCGGGTCGCAGTTCATCGCCGCGGCGAGCCGGCGCTTTGCGCGTTTCTGGGTCGGGGCGTTCCTGCGCGTGGACACGCTGCGCGGCGCGGCGTTCGAGGCGAGCCCGCTGCTCAAGAGCGACAGCTACGTTGCCGGCGGCGTCGGCGTCGCCTGGCTGCTGGGCACCTCCGGACAACTGGTGCAGGCCGAGGAATGAGAGCGGCATGATGGCGCGCGCGCTCCGGGCGCTGTGGACCACTGCGGTGCTGCTGTACGGTTTCGGCCTGCTCGGCATCGGCGGCCTGGTGTGGAGCCTGCTGGCGCTGCCGCTGAATCTGGTGCTGCCGGCAAAACGCGCGCGCACCGTCGGCCGCGGGGCCATCACCCGCGGTTTTCGCTTCTACCTCGGCGCGCTGCAGGCCTCCGGCGGCTTTCGCTTCGATCTGTCTGCACTGGACGCCCTGCGCGACGCGGGACCGCTGATCCTGGCGCCGAATCATCCGTCGCTCCTGGACGCGGTGATGCTCCTGTCGCGCGCGCCGCAGGCGCTGTGCGTGCTCAAGGCCTCGCTGTTCAACAGCGTGTTCTTCGGCGCCGGCGCGCGCCTCGCCGGTTACATCGGCAATGATTCGCCGCTCGACATGGTGCGGCGCTCGGCCGATGAACTGCGCCGCGGCGGGCAGCTGTTGCTGTTTCCCGAGGGCACGCGCACCACGCGCGCACCGATCAATTCATTTCGCGGCGCTTTTCCGCTCATCGCACGCCAGGCCGGCGTGCCGGTGCAGACGGTGTTCATCGAGACCGACAGCGGCTTTCTCGGCAAGGGCTGGCCGTTGCTGCGCCGGCCGGCGATGCCGGTGCACTATCGCGTGCGGCTCGGGCGGCGCTTCGAACCGCCGCGCGAACTGCACGCCTTCATGCGCGAGCTCGAGCACTACTTCGCGCGCGAACTGCAGGCGCAGCCCGCCACGCCACAAGTGCTGCCAGTGTGCGTGGAATCGCACCCGGTGTGAGCGCGGGTGCGGCCTCGCGCTCGCACCTGGTGGTCATCCCGAGCTACAACCCCGGGCCCCAGGTGTACGAGACGGTGCGCGCGGCGCGCCAGCACTGGTCCCCCGTGTGGGTGGTCGTGGACGGCAGCACCGACGGCACCGGCGCGGGGCTGGAGCGCATGGCGCAAGGCGATCCCGGCCTGCGCGTACTCGCGCTGGCGCACAACAGCGGCAAGGGCGCGGCGGTGATGCATGCGTTGGAGCAGGCCGCGGCCGCCGGCTACAGCCACGTGCTGACCATGGACTCGGACGGCCAGCACCCGGCGGCCTGCATCGCGGAGTTCATGGCCGCATCCGGGCGCGCGCCGCACGCCATGGTCCTCGGCGTGCCGCGCTTCGACGCCAGCGCGCCTGCGCTGCGCGTGAAGGGGCGGCGCATCTCCAACTGGTGGGTCAACCTCGAAACGCTGTGGGCAGGGATCGGCGATTCGCTGTTCGGCTTTCGCGTCTACCCGGTGGCGCCGCTGCTGGCGGTGATGCGCGGCCAGTCGTGGATGCGGCGCTTTGATTTCGATCCCGAGGCGGCGGTGCGCCTGTGCTGGCGCGGCGTGCCGCCGCTCAATCTCGCCGCCCCGGTGCGCTACCTGCGCGCAGACGAGGGCGGGGTGTCGCACTTCAACTACTGGCGCGACAACGTGCTGCTCACCTGGATGCACCTGCGGCTGGTGCTGGGCTTCCTGCTGCGCCTGCCGCTGCTCGCGCTCAGAGCATCCCGCCGTTGATCGGGATGGTCTGGCCCGTCACGTAACCGGCGCGCTCCGATGCCAGGAACCCCACCAGGTCCGCCAC
>JAABQT010000105.1 GCA_011391295.1 Betaproteobacteria bacterium | reverse complement strand
CCTCGACGACCCGATCTTCAACGGCCTCGCCATCTCGCTCATCTTCGGCATCCTGGTGTCGACCGTGCTCACGCTGGTGGTGATCCCGGTGCTGTACTTCGTGGCCTACCGCGCCCGACAGCGCGCCTAGCGGGAGCGGCCAATGTGCGAACTGTTCGCCATGTCGGTCCGGGCACCCGCGGATGTGCGGCTCTCGCTGGAGGAATTTTCGCGGCACGGCGGGCTCGCGGGTCCCCACAAGGACGGCTGGGGCATCGCCTGGTACGAAGGCGCGGACGTGCGCCTGGTCAAGGAGCCCTCGGCCGCGAGCGACAGCGCGTGCCTCGGCTTTATCCAGGATCATCCTTTTCGAAGCACGCTGGTCGTGAGCCACATCCGCAAGGCGACGCAGGGACGTCTCTCGCTGGCGAACACCCAGCCCTTCACGCGCGAGCTGGGCGGGCGCGTGCACGTGTTCGCGCATAACGGCGACCTGGACGGTGCGCGTCTTCGAGGTTCCCATGCCCTCGGCGCGTACCGCCCGGTCGGCGACGCCGATTCGGAATATGCGTTTTGCGCGCTGCTCGCGCACCTCGCGCCGCTCTGGCGCGAAGCCGCCGTGCCGCCGCTGGAGGCGCGCAGCGCGCTCATCGCGGAATTCGCGGCCGGGCTGCGCGAGCTCGGCCCCGCGAACTTTCTTTACGCGGACGGCGACGCGCTGTTCGTGCACGGCCACAAAAGGACGCACGCTGGCGGCATCCGGCCGCCGGGACTGCACCTGTTATGCAGGACCTGCGCGGGCGAATCGGGCGCATTCGAGGCCGAGGGGCTGCAGATCGCCTCGGCGGGCGGCGCGCAGGAGGTGGTGCTCGCCGCGAGCGTGCCGCTGACCGCCGGCGAGCCGTGGCGGGCGCTGGGCGAAGGCGAAATCGTCGTGCTGCGCGGCGGCCGCATTGTTTCTCAAGAAGGTACTGTCCATGACTGATCCGACTTCCTTCACCATCCACCTCGAGCGCTGCATGGCGCAGTTCGAGGATTTCTGCGTGGTTACCGAAAGCACCCGCAATGGCATCCCGGTAAGCGTCAAGGTCGTGGATGCGGCCGGCCGAACGCTCTACGATAGCGGAGTAATCCCGGCAAAGGTTGCATAGGATGGCAATCCTCTCAAGCAAACGCTGGCTCGTGATCGCGGCGGCGATCGTTCTGGCCGCGGCGGCGGGCGCCGCGGGCTACGTGCGTTTCTGGCGCGCCGTCCCCGTCACGACGGTGCAAGCCGTTCAAGGTCGCGTGGCCCTGCGCGTGACCGGACCCGGCACGATGCAGTCGCGCGTTCCGCTGACGCTAAGTTCGCGCATCACCGCCACGGTGGCGCGGGTCGAAGCCGACGTCGGCGACACGGTCAAGCGCGGCCAGTTGCTCGCCGTTCTCGACGACCGTGACCTGGCGGCACGCCGCGGAGTTGCCGGCGGGCAGCAGGAAGTCCTGGAGCGCAACATCAAGGCGGCGCAAGCGACGGTGGCGAAGGCGCAGGCGGACCTGGAACTGGCGCAAACCAGGCACCGCCGGGACGGCGAACTGCTGCGCTCGGGATTCCTCTCACAGGGTTCGCTCGACGCGTCCGCCGCGGCGCTGCAATCGGCGCTGGCAAACCTCGACAACGCGCGGGCGGTGCTCGCCGCGCGAAAGGCGGAAAAGCTGTCCCTTGCGCACGAGGTCCGCTACTCCGACACCGTGCTCTCGTTCACCCGCATCGCGGCGCCGGGCGACGGCGTGGTGATCCTGCGCCAGGCCGAGGTGGGAGCGACCGTGGTGCCCGGCAGCCCGATCTTCCGGCTCGCCGATCCGGCGACGCTCTGGATCGCGACGCGCGTGGACGAATCGGCGGTCGGCCGCGTCAAGGTCGGCCAGCCGGCGAGCATCCTGCTGCGCACCGGCGCAACGCATGCCGGCAAGGTCGCGCGCATCGCACGCCAGTCGGATGCGGCCACACGGGAACTCGAGGTCAACGTGGCGTTCGACGTTCCCCCGGTGCGCTTCGCGATCGACCAGGAAGCGCAAGTCACGATCTTCGCGGGCGAGGACGCGGGAATCGTCGTGCCGCTCGCGGCGCTGGTGCGCGACCGCGAGGGGCGCCAGGGCGTGCTCGTGGTCAGCGATGCGCGCGCGAGTTTCCGGCTGGTCGACACCACAAGCGCCGACGCGCAGCGGGTGATCGTCAGCAAGGGCCTCGCCAGCGGCGAGTGGGTGGTGGCGCCGGCTGCGGGCATCAAGGCCGGCATGCGCGTGCGTCCGCTCGACGCCCTGCCGCGCTGATCCCCACCGCTGGCCCGGCCCGCAATGGACCTCGCGCTGAAGGACATCCGCCGGCACCTCGGCAAGTTCATCGCCACCATCGCCGGCGTGGCGATGCTGCTGTCGATCGTACTGGTGATGAACGGCATCTACCAGGGCAACATCGCAGATGGCACCTGGCTCATCGAAAACACCGCCACCGACCTGTGGGTGGTCGAACGCGGGCGCGGCGGACCCTTCAATGAATCGTCGCGCATGCCGCTGGACAGCTACAAGAGCATCGCGGCCACGCCCGGTGTGGCGCAGGCCAGCCCGCTTGCGCTGTATACCGCCCAACGCGACATCGGCGGGGCCAATCAGCAGTTCACCATCGTTGGCTACGACGTCTTCGGTGGCCTCGGCGGGCCGGGCCGCATGGTGCGCGGCCGCGCGGTCGCGGCGGCGCACTACGAGATGGTCGCCGACGAGAAGCTCGGCCTGGACCTGGGCGGCAAGGTGGTTCTCGGTTCGCACGCCTACACGGTGGTCGGCGTCACGCGCGGGGCGGTCGACTCCGGCGGCAATCCGCTGGTCTATCTGTCGCTGCCCGACGCGCAGGCAGTGCAGTTCCAGCAGGACAACCGCGCGCTCTCGGCGGCGCGCGCGGCGAATCTCAGGCGCCTCGAGCGCGCCGGCTATCCGGCCGAGCAGGCGAATCGGCTGCTGCCGCTGCTGTCTTCCGCGGGCGACACGGTCAATGCAGTGCTGGTCCGGCTTGCGCCCGGCGCCGACGCCGGTGCTGTGGCCGCGCACATCCGCGACTGGCTGTACTTCAACGTCTACACCACGGACGAGGAACGCGAGCTGATGCTCGAAGGCCGGCTGCGCAAGATGTCGGCGGTGCTCGGGCTGTTCCGCGCGCTGCTGGTGGTGGTTTCGATCGTGATCATGGCGTTGATCGTGTATGTGCTGACCATCGAGAAGATCCGCTCGATTGCGACCCTGAAGCTGATCGGGGCGCCGAACTGGGTGATCGTCCGCCTCATCATGGAGCAATCGCTCGCCCTGACCCTCGCCAGCTTCGCCGCGGCCTACGGCTTGCGCGAGCTGATCGTGCCGGGGTTTCCGCGCACGCTGAGCTTCCTCGCCGGCGAGACCGCTGCCACTTTCGCGGTGATGCTCGCCGGCGGCGTGTTCGCCAGCCTGATGGCGATCTGGCACGCGTTGCGCACGCCGCCGCAGCTCGCGCTCGAGGGCTGAGATGCCGGTCCTCGAAGTCGAGAACGTCTCCAAGACCTTCGGCCGCGGCGAGCTCGCCGTGCAGGCGCTCAAGCCGACGACCTTCAACGTCGAAGGCGGTGAACTCGCGGCGCTGCTCGGCCCCAGTGGCTCGGGCAAGAGCACGCTGCTGTTGGCGATCAGCCTGATCCTGGAGCCGACCACCGGGCGCATCGCCCTGAACGGCCGTGAGGTCTACCACGACGGCCCGACCGGCATCGACGTGCGCGCCTACCGCCGGCAGAACATCGGCTTCATCTTCCAGAAGCACAACCTGATCCCGTTCCTCACCGCGCAGGAGAATGTCGCGCTGGTCATGCAACTGAACGGCGCCGGGCGGCGCGCAGCGGCGCAGCGCGCAAAGGAGCTGCTCGGTTACCTCGAGATCGCGCACCGCGCGGACTCGCTGCCGGCGAACCTCTCCGGCGGCGAGCAGCAGCGCGTGGCGATCGGCCGCGCGCTGGCCAACGAGCCGCTCCTGGTGCTCGCCGACGAGCCCACGGCGGCGCTCGATACCGAGCGGGGCATCAAGGTGATGGCGATGCTGCGAAAGATCGCGCGCGAACGCCGCTCGGCGGTGATCGCGGTGACGCACGACCACCGCATGATCGAGGGCTTCGATACGGTCTATCACCTGGATGACGGCAGGCTGACCCAAGTCACGCGCGCGGCGGCGGGACATGGCGCGCGCGCTGCGTGATTGGCGATGCAGCGCCAGGGCACTTGCGGTGGTTGACTTAGGTCAAGGGGCGCTGCGGGGGAGCGGGTAACCTGATGCTGATGAAGCCGGACGAGGATTTCGACGCCCCGGCGCTGATGGCGCTGGAGGCCGACCGCCTGGCGCACGCCCACGCCGCGCGCGCCACCGCCGGCCTGTCGCCCGTGGCCCTGACGCTCGCGTTCACTGACTGGGCGATGCACCTCGCCGCCGCGCCGGGCAAGCAGACCGAGCTCGCGCGCAAGGCCGCGCGCAAATGGCTGCGCTACCTGAACTTCCTCGGCCACGCGATGCGCGGCGCCGACTGCCCGCGCTGCATCGAGCCGCTGCCGCAGGATTCGCGCTTCGCCGCCGAGGAGTGGAAGCAGTGGCCGTTCAACGCCATCCATCAGGGTTTCCTGCTGTGGCAGCAGTGGTGGTGGAACGCCACCACCAGCGTGCGCGGCGTCTCGCCGCATCACGAGGACGTGGTCACCTTCACCATGCGCCAGCTGCTGGATCTCTGGTCGCCGTCGAACTTGCCCTGGATCAATCCGGAGGTGCTGCGCGCCGCCTGGGCGCAGGGCGGGCGCAACTTCGCCAACGGCGCGGCGCATTTCGCCGACGACTGGCGCCGCGAGGCGCTGGGCGAACCCCCAGCGGGCGCCGATGCCTTCATGCCCGGCAGGGACGTGGCGCTGACGCCGGGCAAGGTCGTGATGCGCAATCGCGTCGCCGAGCTGATCCAGTACGCTGCGTCGACCAGGACCGTGCATCCCGAGCCGATCCTCATCGTGCCGGCGTGGATCATGAAGTACTACATCCTCGACCTCTCGCCGCACAACTCGCTGGTCAAGTACCTGGTGGACCACGGCCACACGGTGTTCATCCTGTCGTGGAACAACCCCGTGCCGCAGGATCGCGACCTGTCGATGGACCACTACCGGCGCCTGGGCGTCATGGCCGCGCTCGACGCGATCGGCCGCATCGCGCCGGAGCGCAAGGTGCACGCCGCGGGCTACTGCCTCGGCGGCACGCTGCTCGCCATCGCCGCGGCGGCGATGGCGCGCGACGGCGACGAGCGCCTCGCCACGCTCACGCTCCTCGCCGCGCAGGTGGATTTCGAGGAGGCGGGCGAGCTGACGCTGTTCATCGACGACAGCCAGGTGAGCCTGCTGGAGGACATGATGGCCGCGCAGGGCTATCTCGACACGCGCCAGATGGCGGGCGCCTTCCAGCTCCTGCGCTCGAACGACCTCATCTGGTCCAAGCGCGTCAAGGAGTACCTCCTGGGCTCGCGCGCGCCGATGAACGACCTCATGGCCTGGAACGCCGATGCCACGCGCATGCCCTACGCCATGCACAGCGAATACCTGCGGCGGCTTTTCCTGCGAAACGACCTCACCGCCGGGCGCTACGAAGTGGACGGCCGGCCGGTGGTATTGAGCGACATCCGTGTGCCGCTGTTCGCCGTCGGCACCACGCGCGACCACGTCGCGCCCTGGCGCTCGGTGTACAAGGCCGATCTCTACACGCACGTCGACACCACGTTCCTGCTCGCGAGCGGCGGCCACAACGCCGGCATCGTGAGCGAGCCGGGGCGCGACGGGCGCAGCTTCCAGGCGGCCACGCGCCACCGCGACGCGCCCCACCTCGACGCGCACGCCTGGGCCGCGCAGACGCCGCGGCGCGAGGGCTCCTGGTGGCCCGAGTGGCAGGGCTGGCTCGCGCGGCAATCGGGCGTGCCGGCAGCGCCGCCGCCCATGGCCGAGAAGACGCTGGGCGACGCGCCCGGCGAGTACGTCCTGCAGCGATGAGGAATTCCAAGGAGAGCAGCATGGCAACCACCACCGACAACGCGATGATGGACGCATGGAAGCGCCAGCTCGACACGACGATGCGCATCACC
>JAABQT010000104.1 GCA_011391295.1 Betaproteobacteria bacterium | reverse complement strand
CGCAGTACCTGTCGAAGGCCGAGGTGCCCGCCGACGTGGTAGCGCGCGAGCGCGACATCGCCGTGGCGCGGGCGAAGGAGTCCGGCAAGCCGCCGGAGATCGTCGCCAAAATGGTCGAAGGTGCGGTCAACAAGTTCCTGAATGAAGTCACGCTGCTTGGTCAGCCATTCGTCAAGGACGACAAGCTGTCAGTGGAGAAGTTGCTGGCCGCGCAAAAGGCGAAATTGCACGCCTACCGCTTCCTTGTAGTGGGAGAAGGCATTGAAAAAAAAAGCAATGACTTCGCCGCCGAAGTATTGGCCACGGCGGGAGGCGCGCGCTAGGCGCGCTGCATGAAACCGCACGAAGCCGCCGTCACCCCGAAGTACAAGCGCATCCTCCTCAAGCTGTCCGGGGAAGCGCTGATGGGCGATGACGCCTACGGCATCAATCGGCAGACCATCGAGACGATCGTGCAGGAGATCGCGGTAGTGGTACGGATGTCGGTTGAAATCGGCGTGGTCATCGGCGGCGGCAACATCTTCCGCGGCGTGGCGCCCGGCGCCGCCGGCATGGATCGCGCCACCGCCGACTACATGGGCATGTTGGCCACCGTGATGAATGCGCTGGCGCTGCAGGACGCCATGCGGCGCGCCGGGCTCGATTGCCGGGTGCAGTCGGCGCTCAACATCGAGCAGGTGGTCGAACCTTACATCCGTGGCAAGGCGATCCGTTATCTCGAGGAAGGCAAGGTGGTGGTGTTCGCCGCTGGCACCGGCAACCCGTTTTTCACCACGGACACCGCAGCGGCGCTGCGCGCCAGCGAAGTCGGTGCGGAAATCGTGCTCAAGGCCACCAAGGTCGACGGGGTTTATACCGCCGACCCGAGGAAAGACCCTGCGGCCAGGCGCTACCAACAGCTGACTTTCGACGAGGCCATCCAGCGCAACCTCAAGGTGATGGACGCCACCGCGCTGACCCTGTGCCGCGACCAGAAGCTGCCGGTGAACGTGTTCAGCATATTCAAGAAGGACGCGCTGCTGCGCGTGGTTACCGGCGAGGAAGAAGGCACGCTGGTGCACGTCTGAGGGGGAGCCAGAATGCTAGCCGAACTCAAGAAGACCACTGAGCAGAAGATGCACAAGAGCGTGGAAGCCTTCAAAGCGGACCTGTCCAAGGTTCGCACCGGGCGCGCGCACACGGGATTGCTGGACCACATTACGGTGGACTACTACGGGACGCCGGCGCCGCTGAACCAGGTGGCGCGGGTCATGCTGCTCGATGCGCGCACCATCGGCGTGGCGCCGTTCGAGAAGAAGATGCTGCAGGCGGTGGACAAGGCGATCCGCGAATCGGACCTCGGGCTCAATCCCGCGACCACGGGGGACACCGTGCGGGTGCCGATGCCGGCGCTGACCGAAGAGCGGCGCAAGGAACTGATCAAGGTGGTCAGGCACGAGGCCGAGAACGCGCGCGTAGCGGTGCGCAATCTGCGGCGCGACGCCAACCACCACCTCAAGGAAGCGCTGAAGGCGAAGGAAGTATCCGAGAACGACGAGCGCCGCGCGCAGGACGAGGTGCAGAAACTCACCGACCGCTCGATCGGCGAGATCGACATGCTGCTGCAGCAGAAAGAAGCCGAGTTGCTGGCGGTCTAGGCGCTGCGTGAGCCACGACAGTTCCACTGAAACGATCCCGGCCCACGGCGACGTGCCCAGGCATGTCGCCGTGATCATGGACGGCAACGGCCGCTGGGCGAAGCAGCGCTTGCTGCCGCGCTTTGCCGGGCATCGCCGCGGCGTCGAAGCGGTGCGCAGCACCGTGCGGGCCTGCGCCGAGCGCGGCGTGCGCTTTCTGACCCTGTTTGCCTTCAGCTCGGAAAACTGGCGCCGGCCCGCGGAGGAGGTGGCACTGCTCATGCAGTTGTTCCGCGGCGCGCTGACCAGCGAGGTGGACAAACTGCACCGCAACGGCGTGCGCCTGCGTGTGGTCGGAGACCTCGAGCGATTCGACTCGCGCATGCGTACGCTGATCGGGCAGGGCGAACGCCTCACGGCGGCCAATACCGGCCTTACGCTCACTATTGCCGCGAATTACGGCGGACGCTGGGACATCCTGCAGGCGCTGGGGCGGTTGCTGCGCGAGCGCCCCGAAGCGGCGCAGGCTCGCATCGAGGAAGCGCAGCTCGCGCCCTACCTGTCGATGAGCTACGCCCCGGAACCCGATTTGTTCATCCGCACGGGCGGCGAGCAGCGCGTGAGCAATTTCCTGCTCTGGCAACTTGCCTACACCGAACTGTATTTCACCGAAACGCTCTGGCCGGACTTCGACGCCGCCGCGCTCGATGCCTCGATCGCGTCCTATGCGCGCCGCGAGCGCCGGTTCGGCCGTACCAGCGATCAGCTCGAGGAGGCGAAGCGCGCCGCGCCTGCACAGGCCAGTGCGACTGCCTGAGGGCCTGGGGTTGCGCGTGACGACGGCATTGCTGCTGCTGGGCGGCCTGCTCGCTGCCCTGCTGCTGCTCGACAGGTTGCAACTGGCTATGCTGTTGGGTGCTGTCGTTGCGCTGGCAGGGTACGAATGGGGCCGACTCGCGGGCCTGCGCCGGCCCACGGCGGGCGTCTACGGTGTCGCCTGCGCTGCGCTGTTCGGCCTTGCGCTGATCGCCTTGCACGCCGCGCCTCGCGCCCAGCAGGGGCTGTTCGCGGCGAGCGCGCTGTTCTGGATCTTGCTCGCTCCGGCCTGGATGCGGGGCGGTCTCGGGCGCAGCGGTCGGGCGCTGCTGGGTGCGGCCGGAATTCTCGTGCTGGTTCCCGCGGGATTGGCGGCGCTCGCCTTGCCGGTCGAGCGGCTGCTGCCGGTCATGGGCTTGGTGTGGGTTGCCGATACCGCAGCCTATTTTGCGGGACGTGCGTTCGGTACGCGCAAACTCGCGCCCGCCATCAGCCCGGGCAAGACCTGGGAAGGCGTGGCGGGCGCCGTTGCCGCCACCCTGATCTACGCTATCATTTGCGCGGTACCAGGCGCGCCGTTCGCGGCAAGCGCGCGCGGCGCGGGCTGGATTCCCTATCTGGTCGGAGTTGTACTTCTGTGCGCAATCAGTGTGGTGGGCGACTTGTTCGAATCAGCGCTCAAGCGGCAGGCCGGCGCCAAGGACAGCGGAACCCTGCTTCCGGGACACGGTGGCGTTCTTGACCGCATCGACAGCATGACTTCGACCTTGCCGGTCGCCGCACTGCTGCTGAGCCGGACTTGCGCGACTTGACTGCGATTCCTCTTGCGCATGCTGCGCGCAGGCCCTTGGGCCTGGTGCTGCTAGGCGCCACCGGATCCATCGGGGCGAGCACGCTCGACGTGGTGGCGCGCCATGCCGACCGATATTCCGTACAGGCGCTGACGGCGCACACGTCTGCCGACCGGCTGCTGGAACTCTGCCTGCAGTACCGGCCGCGCCGTGCGGTGCTCTCGGGCAGTGCGCCGGATGAGGCCCTGCGCCGGCGCTTTTCAGATGCGGGCTGCGAGTTGCTGTTCGGCGCACAAGCGCTGGCGGATGTGGCGGCAGCGCCCGACTGCGATGCGGTGATGGCCGCGATCGTCGGCGCAGCCGGCCTGCCGGCCACGCTGGCCGCCGCGCGTGCCGGCAAGCGTCTGCTGCTCGCCAACAAGGAAGCGCTGGTGATGGCGGGGCCGCTGTTCATGCGCGCCGTGCGCGAGTCCGGTGCGCAGTTGCTGCCGATCGACAGCGAGCACAACGCAGTATTCCAATGCCTGCCGCACGAGGGCATCAGCGCGACTTTGCGCGGCGTGCGCAGGATCGTGCTGACCGCATCCGGCGGACCGTTCCGCACCACGCCGGTCGAGCGCCTGCATGGCGTGACGCCCCAGCAGGCCTGCGCCCACCCCAACTGGGTCATGGGGCGCAAGATTTCCGTCGATTCCGCGACCATGATGAACAAGGGGCTGGAGGTCATCGAGGCCCGCTGGCTGTTCGGCCTGGACGCGGATGCGATCGAAGTCGTGATTCACCCGCAGAGCATCGTGCACTCCCTGGTCGAGTACCTCGACGGATCGATGATCGCGCAGTTGTCCAACCCCGACATGCGCGTACCGATCGCGCACGCGCTCGCCTTTCCGGAGCGCATGGAGTCCGGTGCGCGGGCGCTCGACCTCGGGGCAGTGGGGCAGCTCTCGTTCCAGCGTCCCGACCTGGCGCGCTTTCCGTGCCTGGGCCTCGCCTACGACGCTCTGCGCGCCGGCGGCACTGCGCCTGCGGTGCTCAACGCGGCGAACGAGGTCGCAGTCGAGGCGTTTCTGTCCGGCCGCCTGCGCTTCACGGCGATCGCCCGCGTGATCGAGGACGCACTGGGGCGCGTCGCAGGCGGCGGCGCGGATCAGTTGGATGGCATCCTGGATGCCGACGCGCGGGCGCGCCGCGCCGCAGCGGAGCTCGTGCACCGCCTCCTGGGGCAGGCGGCGTGACGCTCCTGCACACGGTGCTCGCGTTTATCGTTGCGCTGGGCGTGCTCATCATCGTGCACGAGTACGGCCATTACCTGGTGGCCCGCCTGTGCGGGGTCAAGGTGCTGCGTTTCTCGGTGGGGTTCGGGCGCCCGCTGTTCACCTGGCGCCGCGGCCGCGACCAGACCGAGTGGGTGATCGCCGCCATCCCTTTCGGCGGCTATGTGAAGATGCTGGACGAGCGTGAAGCGCCGGTTGCGCCGCAGGAAGTCAGCCGGGCGTTCAACCGCCAGAGCGTCGGCGCGCGCTTGCTCATCGTCATCGCAGGACCGTTGTTCAATTTCCTGTTCGCGATCGCCGTGTATGCCGGTCTCTACATGCATGGACTGCCGGAGGCGCGGCCGGTGCTGGCGGAACCCCCGGCCGCGACGCTGGCCCGCGCCGCCGGATTGCGCAGCGCAGACCTGGTGCGCGCGATCGACGGGCAGGCGGTGGCCACGTGGCAGGACCTGCGCTGGCGTGTGCTGCAGGCTGCGCTGCAGCGCCAGCGACTCAGCATCGAGGTGATCAACGAGCGCGAGCAGATCTCGACCCTGGTGTTGGACCTGCAGAGCTTTCCGGCGGAGGAAGTGGAAGGCGACGCGCTCGAGCGCATCGGCCTGGGGTTGTTCCGTCCGAAGCTGCCCCCGGTGCTGGGACAGATCGTCGCCGGCAGTGCCGCGGAGCAGGCCGGGCTCGCAGCAGGCGATCGCGTGTTGCGCGTGGATGGCCAGGCGCTCGCCACCTGGGACGAATTGGTGCAGGCCGTGCGACAACGGCCGCAGCAGTCCTTGCGCCTGGGCATCGAGCGTGCGGGCGTGAGCATGGAGGTCGATGTGACCCCGGATGCGGTGTCGGTCAAGGGGGCGCGCATTGGACGCATTGGCGCCGCGCCCGAGATTCCGGAGTCGCATGCGGCGCGAATCTTCATCCAGGTTCGGCATGGGCCTGTGGCCAGCCTGACGCACGCGATTGCCAAGACCTGGGACATCTCGGTGTTCAGCCTGAAGATGCTGGGGATGATGCTGCTTGGCGAGGTTTCCTGGAAGAACCTGTCGGGCCCGGTGACGATTGCCGATTTCGCCGGCCAGTCCGCGCAGCTGGGCTGGATTGCCTACCTGACATTCCTCGCCCTGATCAGCATCAGCCTCGGCGTGCTTAACCTGTTGCCGATCCCGCCGCTCGACGGCGGCCACCTGATGTACTACCTGTTCGAGGCGATCAAGGGCAGCCCCGCGTCGGATCGTGCCATGGACGTGGGGCAGCGCGTCGGCATTGCGCTGCTGCTGACGCTGATGGCGTTCGCTTTCTATAACGACCTGACCCGGCTGTTCGCCGGTTGAACCCCGCACCGCCGATGCCTGTGCGCTTGGTCGCGGCGCTCGCTGGTGCGTTACTGGCCGCGGCCGGGGCGGCGTACGCCCAAGCCCAACCCCAGGCCTTCCGCCCGTTTGCCATCAAGGACATCCGGGTCGAAGGCGTGCAGCGCACCGACCCGGGAACGGTATTCAGTTATCTGCCCGTCAAGGTCGGCGAGACGCTCACCGAGGAAAAGGCGCAGCAAGCATTGCGCGCGTTGTTCGCCACCGGGTTTTTCAAGGATGTGCGGCTGGAGGCCGACAACGACGTGCTGGTGGTCCTGGTCGAGGAGCGCCCGGCGATCGCGCAAGTGGATTTCGCCGGCGCGAGCGAATTCCAGCCGGACGCCC
>JAABQT010000103.1 GCA_011391295.1 Betaproteobacteria bacterium | reverse complement strand
CGCGTGTCCTCGGGAGAAACCGAATAGTCGTACTCGCCTGTGAGGAGGTACAAGGGGCAGGCGCGCGTGTCGATCGAGGAAAGCCGCTCGCGGATGTCGCCGTCGGCCCCGCGGTAGAAGTACAGGTCGCCTTTGAAGATGCCCGGCCCACCCTGCATGTAGTGCCACAGCGTCTCCCAGCGCTCCGCGTCGGGCGAGCTCGGCGCCATCAGGCCGCTGACATACGCCGCCGAGGCTTCGCCGCCGTGTACCTGCGGATGGTGCAGCCAGGTCAGCTCGTAGTACGGGTCGATGGTCGCGCCCGACTGAAGCCCGATGATGGCGCGAAAGCGCGTCGCCTGCTCCATCGCGAGCACCAGCGCGATGCGCCCGCCGATCGAGCAGCCCATCACCACCGGGCGCTCGAGTGCCAGTGCGTCGCAAACTTCGAGCACCATGCGCGTGTAGTCGGCGCTTGTCAGGCGGTAGTTCTCGGTCTGCCAGCCCGCCGGCGGCGAAGACTTGCCGTGCCAGGGCATGTCGAAGGCGATGACGCGGAATTGCCGTGTGGTCTCCGGGTCGTTCATCAGTCCGCGGTACTGGCGCGTGTCAGAGCCCGCGGTGTGAAGGCAAAGCAGCGGTATGCCCTGGCCGGCTTCCTCGACGTAGAGCCGGTGCGGCCGGCCGAGAAGCTCCACGCGCAGGTAGCGCCCGACGATCGGTTCGAGCGTCGCTTTCATGCGCCTTGAGCTCGCAGCAGCGCGAACAGACGCTTGAAGTAGAACAGGTAGGCCGACATCAGGCGGATGTCGCCTTCGATCTGGATGCGCCGATAGCGGCGCAGTGCAAGGAGATCGTGATAGCCGGGCGGCGGCACGGGCTGGAGGAACCGCGTCCAGGTTTCGCTCGCCGCGCGCAGCCGCAAGTCGGTCTTCGGCATGATGAACGGGCCCTTCGTGACGCGTACGACCTCGCCGCGCTCGATCTCGACCAGCCAGTCGGTGTCGCCGTCGCCGATGAGCAGCCCGCAATCGAGATCGAGCCCGAAGCGCGCGAGGAGCACGTCTCCCTTGGCGCGCTCCTTCAGCGTCTCAAGTGGCAGGGCCATCGTGGGGCGCACCTTCGCGCAGAACCAGAAGCGCGTCAACGCCGACCACGCCCTCGCCCTGCGCCTTGACGATCAGCGGATTGATCTCCGCCTCGAGGACATCCGGCAGCGTGGCGAGCCGCGAGAACGCGACAATCGCTTGCGCCAGCGCTTCAAGGTCGCCGCGCGGCGCATTGCGGTAGCCGGCGAGCGGCGCAAAACCGCGCACTTCGTCGATCATGGCCCGCGCGTCTTCCAGGGACACGGGGGCCAGCCGCAGCGTAGCGTCGCGGTAGATTTCGGCCAGCACGCCGCCCGCGCCGACCAGCACCAGCGGACCGACCTGCGCATCGTTGCGATAGCCCAGAATCGCTTCGGCGAGCCCACTCTGCATGCTCGACGCGATGACGCCGTGGATCCTCGCCCGCGGCCGTGCGGTGCGCACGCGCTCAAGGATGCGCTTCGCCGCCGCCGCCGCTTCGTGGGCGTCGCGCAGTCCAAGCTCGACGCCGCCTACTTCGGTCTTGTGCTCAATGTCGGGTGACGCGACCTTGATTGCCACCGGAAATTGGCAGGTGACAGGGTCATCGGGACTGCGCAGCCGTTGCATGGGCGTTTGAGGAATACCCAGCGCCGCAAACAGCGCCTCCGCGGGCTGCAGCGCGAGCACGGGCTCGGCGCGAGGTGGAATGCGGGGCGCACGCCAGGCAAGGAATGTGGCCAGCGCGTCGGCGCAAGATTCTGGCGTGCGGAACGCGGCGATGCCGGCTTTCGCAAGCAGCGCGAGCGAGTCCTGCGCCTCCGGTGCGATGAACACGGCGAGCGCCTTGGTTGGATGAGCGCGGCGAGCGGCGAGGATCGGTTCGATCGCCAGCTGCGGATGGAACTGCGCCGAGGAGCCTACGGCGGCCACCACGGCGTCGCAATGGTCCGAGGCGAGCAGCGCTTCCAGCACTGGGCCGTATACGCTCGCCCGCGTGCCTGCCAGCGTCAGATCGATGAGCGGGGAGTCCCCGAGGCGCACGCCGAGCGCGCGAATCTTCTCGGCCAGAGCGACGGTCGGTGTCACGAGCTCCACGCCGGCGGCCCCGAGCGGATCGGCCACGATTGCCGCGCCGCCGCCGGTGGTCGTCATCATGGCCACGCGGCTTCGCTGCGGTGGCTGCCGGCCCATGGCGAGATACGCGGTTTCGATGAGCGCTTCGAAGTTTCGCACGCGCAGTACGCCGCAATCGCGCAGGAACGTGTCGATCGCGCGATCGTCGCCCGCAATCGCGCCTGTGTGCGTTCGTGCGAGCGCTTCACCAGCGCTCGACCGGCCGAGCTTGTAGGCGATAACAGGCTTGCCGGCCTTGAAAGCGCGGCGCGCCGCGCGCGCGATGCGCGCGGCGTCGCGCAAGGATTCGAGAAATAGCAGAATCGCCTTCGTCTGATTATCGTCGACCAGAAGATCCAGCAGTTCGCCGACTGACAGGTCCGCTTCGTTGCCGACCGACACCAGGCGCGAGAAGCCGATGCCGCGCGCCGCGCCGCGCGAGAGCAGCGCGCCGATCAGGCTGCCCGACTGGGAGATCACGGCCAGCGGGCCCACGGGAAGGTGCTCGAGCTCGAGCGAAGCGTTCACCGTGAGAGCGGTGGCGGGCGCGGTGCTGACGAGGCCGATGCTGTTCGGCCCGAGCAGCCTCACGCCCGCGGCGCGCGCATCAGCCACGAGCTGGCTCTGGATTTTTCTACCGGCCGCGCCCGCTTCGCCAAAGCCGTCGGTGAAGATCGTCACCACCGGCACGCGGCGCGCGAAGCACTCCTCGCAGGCGGCGGGCACGTCCTCGGACGGCACCATGATGAAAGCCTGGTCGATCTCACCGGGTGCTCTGGCCAGGTTCGGATACGCCGTCTCGCCCAGCACTTCGCTGCGCGTGCGGTTGATCGGCGCGATGAGCCCGCGGTAGCCGTGCTTGCGCAGGTAGCGCTGCGGGCGCGCGGTGTTCTTGGATGGGTCGCCCGAGGCGCCGTACAGGGCGATGCCGCGCGGCGCGAACAGCGCCCGGAACAGCGCCGTGCTCACTCCGGCGCGCGCTCCGCTCGCTGCGGGAAGCTGCGCCCGAAGATTCCTTCTGCGATGCGGTTCTTCATCATTTCGATCGAGCCGCCGGCGATCATCCAGCCGCGGCAGCGGCGCAGGCAGTACTCGACCAGCACCTCCTGGCTGTAGCCGGTGCCGCCCATGACTTGCAGGGCCTCGCTGGCGACCTCGAACCCGGCCTGGTTACAGAACGCCTTGGCGACCGCGGTTTCGTCGGCCGCGGGCATGCCCCGGTCGGCATTGGCGACTGCGCGATAGAGGAGCAGCTCACCCGCGTCGAGCTTCATCTTCATGTCGGCGAACTTCCACTGCAGGCCCTGGAACTCGGCCAGTGGCCGGCCGAACTGGCGCCGGGTGAGCGCCCACTCTCGTGCTGCGTCATAGGTGTAGCGCGCGAGTGCTAGCGAGCGGGCGGCATTGCCCACGCGCTCGACGTTGAAGCCGGCGATCTGTTTCTTGAAGCCACCGGGGCCGAGAAGTACGTTCTCGCGTGGCACGCGCACGTCCTCGAAATGGATCTCAACCCATTGCTCCCCTGACATGAAGCGGGAGGGCTTGCCGAGCGTCACGCCTTTCCAGCCCGGCTCGATCAGCAACGAACCGATTCCGCCGACCCCGGGGCCGTAGCGCACATACGCGAGGATCACGGACGCATAAGGGCCGTGGGTGGAAAAGACCTTGCTGCCCGTGACGCGAAAGCCGTCCCCGTCCGGCGTCGCGCTCGTTTTCAGGTCGGTGACCGCCGAGCCCGCCTCGGGCTCGCTCATGGCGAGGCACATCACGGCGTTGCCGGCGAGGATCGGCGCAAGGTACCTCGCCTTGTGCGAGGCGCTGCCGAACTCGGCGAGGACCCGCACCGGCCCGAAATTGCCGGCCTGCACCACGTCCGCGCTGCGGGGGCAGACCGACGCCACTGCTTCGATCGCGAGCACGGCGTCCATCAGCGTGCCACCCTGCCCGCCGTCGCCCTGCGCCATGGTGATGCCGAGCAGGCCTTGGTTCGCCATCAGGCGCGCGACATCGAACGGATGCGCGGAATCGTGTGCGCGCGCAACTGCGCCCGCGGCAAGATGCTTCTGCGCGAAGCCGCGCACGCTGTCGCGGAACAGCCGCTGCTCTTCGCTCAGCGTGAAGTCCATGCTCAGGCGGCGAGCGCCGCTCCGCTGCGCACCAGTGACTCGATCTCATTCGCGCTGAAGCCGAATTCGTCCAGCACCTCCCGCGTGTGCTGGCCGTAGAGCGGTGCCGGCCGCAGAACTTTGCCGGGCGTCGCGGAAAGCTTGATCGGCAGGCCGATGGCGCGGGTGCGCCCGGCCTTCGGATGATCCAGCTCGACCACCATGTCGCGCGCCAGGGCGTGCGGGTCTTCGAGCACCTGCGCGATTGAGTTGATGGGACCGCAGGGCACGCCCGCAGGCTCGAGCAGCGCGATCCACTCGGCGACCGTCTTGGTCGCGAGCTTGTCGTTCATCAGGGCGGCCAGCGCGTCGAGATGCTGCATGCGGTGCGTGTTGGTGAGAAAGCGCGCATCTTCGATCCACTCCGGCGCGCCGAGCACGCGCGCCAGGCGCTGCCAGTTGGGTTGATTGGCGCCGCCGATGGTGAGCCAGCCGTCCTTCGCCTTGAACGCCTGGTAGGGCGCCGACAGGATGTGCGCCGAGCCGCTCGGGCCGAGCGACTCGCCAGTGGCGAAAAGGATCGCCGCATGCCAGTAGGTCTGCTGGATGCCGGCCTCAAATAGTGACGTGTCCACCATCTGCCCGACGCCGGTCTTGAGGCGGTGCACGTAGGCGGAGACGACACCGAGGGCGGCGAGCATGCCGCCGTTGATGTCGCAGACCGGGCTGCCGACTTTCACCGGCGGGCGACCCGGTTCACCGGTGGTCGCCATCAGGCCCGACATGCCCTGCGCGACGAGGTCGTAGCCGCCCTTGTCGGCGTACGGACCGGTGCGGCCGTATCCCGAAATCGAGCAGTAGATGAGCGCCGGGTTGATCTTGTTCAGCGTCTCATAGCCGACGCCGAGCTTTTCCAGGGTGCCCTTGCGGTAGTTCTCGGTGAGCACGTCGGCCTTGGCGACCATGCGCTTGAGCGCTTCCTGCGCTGCCGGCAGCTTCAGATTCAGCGCGATGCCGCGCTTGTTGCGGTTCATCGCCATGAATGCCGCCGATTCACCGTTGACCGACGGCCGGTCCATGCTGCGCGTGTCGTCGCCGCCGGGAATCCGCTCCACCTTGATGACATCCGCGCCCAGATCGGCGAGCAGCATGCCGCAGGTCGGTCCCGCCATGATCTGCGCGAGCTCGAGTACCTTGACGCCTGCCAGCGGCCCCATGTCAGCGGCCCTTGAATTGCGGCGCGCGCTTGGCGATGAACGCCGCGGCGCCTTCACGGAAGTCTTCGGTTTCGAAACAGGCATAGCTCTCGTCGTACTCCTGTTCGGTCAGCGGCCGCGGATCGGCCAGGCGCAGCGCGAACTTCTTGTGCCATCGCGCCACCAGCGGCGCGCCCTCGGCGATGCGTCGCGCCGCGGCGTAGGCTTCCTCGTCCACCTTGTCGTCGGGCACCACGCGGTTGACCAGCCCCTTCGCGAACGCCTCCTCGGCGCCGAACACGCGTCCTTCGAGCAGGATCTCTAGGGTTGCGGCCCGGCCCGCCAGCGCCAGCAATCCAGCCATCTCGTCGTACGCCACCACCAATCCCAGCTTTTTGATCGGCACGCCGAAGCGCGCCGAAGCGCCGGCGATGCGCATGTCGCATTGCACGGCGACTTCCAGACCGCCGCCAACGCAGGCGCCGTAGATCAATGCCACAGTAGGATGCCGTGCGCGAGCGATCTCGTGCATGGTCCCCGCGACCTGCTTGCCGTAGTCTTTTGCCACCTTCGCGTTGCTGCGGGTCTTTTCGAACTCGGAGATGTCGGCCCCCGCCGCAAAAGCCTTCTGGCCGGCGCCGCGCAGCACAATGCAGCGCACCGCGTCGTCAGCATTGAGCTGACGCATGATTTCGCCCAGCTTGAGCCACATGTCGAGGGTCATG
>JAABQT010000102.1 GCA_011391295.1 Betaproteobacteria bacterium | reverse complement strand
CCGGCGCTCCCGCGCGACACGGCGCGATGCGCATCCACCGGCACCCCCATGGCTTGCAGCGCGTCCAGCACCTCGCCATGCGAGGCGGGAGGCTTCCAGCCCTGCACCAGGCCCACGCCGTAGGCGAAGAACGACAAAGGGCGCTTCGCCGTGACCGCCGGATCGAGCTGGCGCACGCTGCCTGCGGCCGCGTTGCGCGGATTGACGAATGCCTTCTCGCCCAGCTTGCGCTGGCGCTGGTTCATGCGCTCGAAGTCTTTGCGCGTCATGAAGATCTCGCCGCGCACTTCGAGCACCGACGGTGCCTTGCCGCGCAATCGCAGGGGGACGTCGCGGATGGTGCGCACGTTCCGGGTCACGTCTTCGCCGACCGAGCCGTCCCCGCGCGTTGCGGCCTGCGCAAGCAGCCCACGCTCATAGCGCAAGCTGATGGCGAGACCGTCGAACTTCAACTCTGCGGCATACTCGACAGGCGGCGCCGAGGGCGCCAGGCGCAGTTCGCGGCGGACGCGGGCGTCGAAGTTCAGCGCTCCCGCTTCCCCGGTGTCGGTCTCCGTGCGGATCGACAGCATCGGCAGTGCATGCCGTACCGGCTTGAGCTCCTTGAGCGGCGCGCCGCCGACGCGCTGCGTCGGCGAATCCGCCGCTGCCAATTCCGCATACCGGGCCTCGAGCGCCTGCAGTTCCTGGAACAGCCGGTCGAATTCCGCGTCAGAGATCTCCGGCTGGTCCTCGCCGTAGTACAGCCGGTTGTGGCGCTCGATCGCCTCGCGCAGCACCGCGGCACGCTCGAGCTGGGGCTTGGGTACCGCCATGCCTCAGGCGAACAGGCGCAGCGCCGCCGCGCTGCCGGGCTCGATGCCGCGCGCCTCCAGAGTGCCGAGCACCGCATCGAGTTGCGCGCCGATCGCCGCCAGTGCGCGCTCATCGAGCGGCTGGCCGTTGTCGTCCACCACCATGCCGCCGAGCGAGACGCACAAGCCGCGTGCATGCAGCACCATCGCGTCATAGTTGCGGCGCATGTCCGGCGTGCGCGGCACGTCCAGGGACAACACGACACCGCCATCGTCCCTGCGGCTGACGCCAAATGCGCCATCCGCATCCACAGCCGCGTCTGCGGCGAACGCCCCGCCGGGTTGAGGCACCACGTGCAGCACCACCTGGATGTCGGAATCCGCGCACAGCCGGTCCAAAGCACGGGCCGCTTCGACCGCCTGCTTGATCTCGGGGGCCGCGACACTGCCGCCGACCTGTGAGGCGAGGGTATCCACGGCAGTGCGGAATTCGATCAACTCTGCCTCGCCCACCGGGCCGGCGCGGCTGGCCAGCTGCAACGCGGCCCGCACGCCGGCGCAGCTGCCGGCGGCGGCGAGCGGGTGCCAAGCGATCCGGTCCGGGCTGACCGCGAGCAAGGCGCGCCCGGCAAAGCGGTGCTCATTGGGCCCCCAGCGCCGCGCCACCTCGGCGGCCGACATCATTTGCCGCAACGAAAGTTCGATGATGTAGTCCAGGCGTTCATCGGGCAGCGCCGCCTCCTGGAGTGCGGCGCGGCGCGGCGCGCTATCGAACGTGGGCTCATGGCGCTGCGCGGCGCCTTGCATCAGCACGTCCTCGTGCGCCGAGCGAAACGCGCGCTCGGCCGAGCGCCGCGCCCGCCGCTCCTGCGCCGCGTTGTAGGCGAGGATGCCGAACACCACCAGCACGCCAACCGCCAACAGGCCGATCTGCAGGTCGCTCATGGCCAGGCCGGCGGCCGGCTCGCCGCGATCAGGCGGCGAGCTCCTCCCGGATACGCAGCGCCTCGTCGATGTCCACGGCCACCACGCGCGAAACGCCGGATTCGGGCATCGTCACGCCGATCAGCTGGGCGGCCATTTCCATGGTGATCTTGTTGTGGCTGATGAACAGGAACTGCGTTTGCACCGACATCTTCCTCACCAGGTCGCAAAAGCGCAACGTGTTGCTGTCGTCCAGCGGCGCGTCGACCTCGTCGAGCAGGCAGAAAGGCGCCGGGTTGAGCTGGAACATGGAGAACACCAGCGCAATCGCGGTCAGCGCCTTCTCGCCGCCGGACAGCAGGTGGATGCTGGTATTGCGCTTGCCGGGCGGATGCGCCATCACCTGCACGCCCGCGTCGAGGATTTCCTCCCCGGTCATGATCAGCCTGGCCTCCCCGCCGCCGAACAGCACCGGGAACAGCGCGCCGAAATGCCGGTTCACGCTCTCGAAGGTCTCGCGCAGCAGCTCACGCGTCTCGCGGTCGATGCGCCGGATCGCGTCCTCCAGCGTGCGCACGGCCTGGTCCAGGTCGGTGGCTTGCGCATCGAGATAGCTCTTGCGCTCCTGGCTGGTCTTGAGCTCCTCCAGTGCCGCGAGGTTGACCGCACCCAGTTCGCCGATCGCCTGCGTGATGCGGGTGGTCTCGCCCTGCAGCGACGCGGGGCGCGGCGCGCGCTCGGCCTCCGCTGCCAGCCGCGCCTCGTCCGCGCCAGCCTCGCTCAGTTGCCCGGCGTGCTGGTCGTGGATCATCTGCGCCGCCTGCTCCTTGAGACGCAGCTCGTTGATGCGCTCGCGCAGCGGCGCAAGGCGGGCCTCGACGTGCAGCCGCTCTTCCTCCAGCGCGCGCAGGGCGAGCGCGGCCGCCTCGACCGCGTTGCGCGCTTCGGCGAGCACCTTCTCGCGCGTGATGCGCCCTTCGACTGCGGCGTCCAGCAACGCGCGCACTGCGGGCACGGGATCCACCGCCAGCTCTTCGGTGAGCTTCGCGACCTCGCTTTCGGCGCGCTCGATCTGCTGGTCGATCAGGCGTACCGAGCTGTCGATTTCGGCGATTTTCGACGCGCACTCGCGCTCGCCGAATATCGCAGCCTGCGCGTCGCGCTCGGCCTGCTGGCCGGCGACGCGCTGCGCCGCGAGCGCGCCCTCGGCCTGCACGTGCGTAGCGCGCACCGACTCCAGTTGCGCGCGCGCGGCGGCGATCTCCTCGGCCGCGCGCGCCATGCCCTGGGCGCACTCCGCGCGCCGCGCGGCATCGCGCTGAATCTCGCCGGCGATCTCCGCCAGTTCCTGGTCGATCTGCCCGCTGCGCTCGCGGAAGCGTTCCTGCGCTTGCTGCAGCTTGAGCAATTCGATTTGCGCGTCGTGGCGCAGCTGCTGCTGCGCCGCCAGTGCGTCGCGCGCGTGCTCCAGCTCGATCTGGCGCGATTGCAGCGCCGCAGCGGCCTGTTCGCTGCGCAGTCGCACGGCGGCCACGCGCTCCGCCAGCGCGGCCACTTTCGCCTGCAGCGGCTCGATCTGCGCCTGGCGTGCAAGCAGGCCGGCGTCCGCCGGATCCGGTGCGTGGAACGCCACGGTATGGCGCGTGAACTGATGGCCCTCGCGGTTCACCAGCAGCGCTCCCGCCGGCAGCCGGTCGAGCTCGCGCGCACTCGGCGTGCCCTCGCAGACATAGGTGTGCAAAAACCAGTCCGCGAGCGCGCCGCCGAGTTCCGGCCGGTTGGCGTGCACCTTGGTGGCGAGGGTCGCGTGGCCCGCGAGCACTGCGCCGGCCGATGCCATGCCATGGCGGAACACGCCCGCTTTGACCGGCGGGACGTCCGCCACCACTGCGTCGAGCCGCGAACCATCGCCGAGATCGAGCGCATGCAAACGCTCGCGCAGCACCGACTCGACGGCCACTTCCCATCCGGCCTCGATGCGCACCTGCTGCCAGAAGCGCGGCAGCTCGCCCAGTGCGTGCCGCCCGAGCCAGTCGCGCAGCGGCGCATTGTCCTCCGCCGCCGCCTGGATCTGCTCGAGGGTCGCGAGTTGCGCCGCGGCTGCCGCATGATCCTGCGAGGCCACCGAAAGATCATCTGCGGCCGCGGCCCTCGCACTCTCCAGGGAATCGCACTCCAGCTGCAGCGCGCCGAGGCCCTGCTCGGCCGCCGCCAGAGCCGCGTCCCTTTCCCCGCGGCGCGATTCATGCGCGCACAGGGCTGCCGCGTTCGGTTGCAGCAGCGACTGCTGCTCGCCCTGGAGCCGCTCGCGCCGCTGCTCAAGCGTCTGCAAGCCACGCTCGAGGTGCGCCAGATTCGATTGCTCGAGCTGCGATCGGCTCTCCGCGCGCACTTGCTGGCTGCGCCCCTCGTGCAGCTGCTCCTGGGCGGCGCGGAACGCACGCTCGGCTTGCGGGAGTTTGGCGTTTTCCGCGCCGAGGCGTGCCTGCGCTTCGGCCACGCGCCGGCGCGCCTCGTCGGCGCGACCGACCCACAGATGCAGCGCCTGGGTCAGTTGCGCGCGCTGCTCGCGCCATGAGGCGAGCTGCGTGCGGCGCTCGGCGTGCTGGAACTCCAGGCGCTGGCGCGTCTCCTGCACATGGCGCAGATCCGATTCCAGGCGCGCCACCTCGGCATTGGCTTCATACAGCGCCGCCTGCGCCGCGTTCATCGCGTCGCCTGCGCCGTAGTGCGCGCCGCGTGCCGTCTCGACACGGCTCTCGAGCTCCCTCAGCGTTGCGGTGCCGGACTCCAGCTCGAGTGCCTGCCGGGCGATCTCCCGCGCATGGCGCTCGTGCTCCGCAGCGGCGTCGCGCCGGCGCAGGAACCACAGCAGCTGCTGCTTGAACTGCAATTCGGCCTGCAGCTCCTGGTAGCGCGTGGCGACCTTGGCCTGCGCGTCGAGCTTTTCGATCTGCGTCCCCAGCTCGAGCCGGATGTCGGTGACGCGTGCGAGGTTGTCGCGCGTGTCGGACAACCGGTGCTCGGTCTCCTTGCGGCGCTCCTTGTAGCGCGAGATGCCCGCGGCCTCCTCGAGGAACACGCGCAACTCGTCGGGCTTGGCCTCGATGACGCGCGAAATCATGCCCTGCTCGATGATCGCGTAGGCGCGCGGCCCGAGGCCGGTGCCGAGGAAGATGTCCGTGATGTCGCGGCGGCGCACGTGCTGGCCGTTGATGTAGTACGACGACTCGCCGTCGCGCTGCAGCACGCGCTTCACCGAGATCTCGGCGTATTGCGACCACTGGCCGCCGGCGCGACCGAGGGAATTGTCGAACATCAGCTCCACGCTCGCCCGCGCCAGCGCCTTGCGGTTGCCGGAGCCGTTGAAGATCACGTCCTGCATGGAGTCGCCGCGCAGCGCCGAGGCGCGCGACTCCCCCAGTACCCAGCGCACGGCGTCGATGACGTTCGACTTGCCACAGCCGTTGGGCCCGACGATTCCCACCAGCTGACCGGGGAACTGGATCGAGGTCGGGTCGACGAAGGACTTGAAGCCCGAGAGGCGGATTTGGTTGAGTCGCACGCAGCGTGTTCTCGTTTTGAAAATGATACCATCTGCGCGCTCGTAATTTGCCGCGCAGCAATGCGTTTTCGATGCCCTCGCGTCCCAGCAAGCGCCTGCAGACATTCCGCAACCCGTCGCCGGAGCGCGACTACCGCATCCGCATGGAGATGCCGGAATTCACTTGCCTGTGCCCGCTCACCGGGCAGCCGGACTTCGCGCTGCTGGAACTCGAGTACGTGCCCGACCGGCTGTGCGTGGAGTTGAAGTCGCTCAAGCTCTACGTCTGGTCATTCCGCAACCAGGGCGCGTTCCACGAGGCCGTGACCAACCGCATGCTCGACGACTTGGTGCGCGCCGTCCGGCCGCGCTTCATGCGGCTCACGGCGCGCTTCAACGTGCGCGGCGGCATCGCCACTGCCATCGTCGCCGAGCACCGCAAGCGCGGCTGGAAACCCGCGGCTTGAATCCGCTCCTCGGGCGCCTGCAACCCTATCCGTTCGAGCGGCTGCGCGCCCTGCTCGCCGGGGTGACGCCGAATCCGGCGCTGCGTCCGATCAATCTGTCGATCGGCGAACCGAAGCACCCGACGCCCGAACTGGTGAAGGCCGCGCTCGCCGCGTCGCTGGATGGCCTGTCCGCGTACCCCGCCACGGCCGGCACGGCGCCCTTGCGCGAGGCGATCGCCGCCTGGCTCGTGCGCCGCCACGCCCTGCAGGCGGTCGATCCCGCCACCGAGGTGCTGCCGGTGAACGGCTCGCGCGAAGCGCTGTTCGCGTTTGCGCAAACGATCATCGATCCCGCGGGAGGAACCGCACGCGTCGCCTGCCCCAATCCCTTCTACCAGATTTACGAGGGCGCGGCGCTGCTCGCCGGCGCCCAGCCGGTCTACCTCAACGACGGCATGCGCTTCGAGGAACTGGACTGGCGCGGCGTGCAGCTGGCCTACGTGTGCTCGCCGGCGAATCCCACCGGCC
>JAABQT010000101.1 GCA_011391295.1 Betaproteobacteria bacterium | reverse complement strand
GCGGGCCAGAACCCGGGCTCCTTGCGGATCTCCGACGACGAAATCCGCGAGAGCCTGGAGAAGAACCAGCTGCGCCTGCAGCGCGAGCGCGGCACCGACCTCACCTTCTTTTCGCCGCGCGCCGGCTCCATGGAGCACCACGTCGGCGACGCTCGCATGAGCGAGACCTGGTCGCGCCAGTGCAACGAGCTGATCCACCGCGTGTGCAGCCTGTATCCGTCCAACTTCGCCCCGGTGTGCCAGCTGCCGCAGTCTCCCGGCGTTCCCCCGGAGAACTGCATCCCGGAGCTCGAACGCTGCGTGCGCGAGCTCGGCTTCATCGGCTGCAACCTCAACCCGGACCCTTCCGGCGGCTGGTGGCAGGCGCCGCCGCTCGGCGACCGGTTCTGGTATCCGCTCTACGAGAAGCTCGTGGAACTCGAGGTGCCGGCGATGGTACACGTCAGCTCCTCGTGCAACCCGGCCTTCCACTTCACGGGCGCGCACTACCTCAACGCAGATACGACGGCGTTCATGCAGTTCCTCCAGTCGGACCTGTTCAAGGACTTCCCGGCGCTCAAGTTCGTCATCCCGCACGGCGGCGGCGCGGTGCCCTACCACTGGGGCCGCTACCGGGGCCTCGCCCAGGACATGGGCAAGCCGCTGCTCAAGGATCTGCTGCTCAACAACGTGTTCTTCGACACCTGCGTCTACCACCTGCCCGGCATCGAGCTGCTGCTCAAGGTGATTCCCGCGGAGAACATCCTGTTCGCCTCCGAGATCGTGGGCGCGGTGCGCGGCGTGGACCCGGAGACCGGCCAGTACTACGACGACACGCGGCGCTACATCGACGCCGTCGGCTGGCTCGGCGCCGCCGAGCGCGAGAAGATCTACGAGGGCAACGTCAGGCGGGTTTACCCGCGGTTCGCGCGCCGATCGCCGCGGGATTGACCGCGTTGATCGGCCGGCCCGCCGCGTAGGCGAGGATCTGCTCGAAGATGTCGGTGAACTGCAGCTCGTACTCCTCGCGCGTCACGTAGCCGATGTGCGGCGTGGCGACGACGTTGTCCATGGCGAGCAGCGGGTCCGCGGTGTCGCGCAGCGGCTCGGTCTCGAACACGTCCACCGCCGCGCGCCCCGGTCGCCCGGCCTTGAGCGCCGCGACCAGCGCCCCCGGCGCGATGAGGCCGGCACGACTCGTATTGACGATGAGGGAATCCTTTTTCATGCGCGCGAGGTCCGCACCGGTCACGATGCCGCGCGTCGCCTCGACCAGGCGCATGTGCAGCGTGACCACGTCGCAGGACTCGAAGAAGGCCTCCTTGCCCGCCGCCGCCGCGTAGCCCTCGGCACGCGCCTTCGCCAGCGTCTCGGGCCGCGCCCAGACCAGCACGTCCATGCCGAAGGCGCGGCCGTAGCCCGCCACCGCGCTGCCGATGCGGCCGTAGCCGTAGATGCCGAGTGTCCTCCCGCGCAGGCTGTTGCCGACGCCGGTCTGCCAGCGCCCCGCCTTGAGCGCCGCCACCTGCTGCGGGATCTGGCGCTCCGCGGCGAGCACCAGGCCCCAGGTCAGTTCGGCGGCCGCGTAGGACGGCGTGCCCGGATGCTGGCTCGAGCACAGCAGCACGCCGAGGCGCGTGCAGGCTTCGACATCCACGTGCGGATAGACGCTCCTCTGGCTGATGAGGCGCAACCCGGGCAGGCGCTCGAGCAGCGGCGCGCGGATCTGCGTGCGCTCGCGGATCAGCACCAGCGCCTCGGTGTCGCGCAGGCGCGCGGCAAGCGCCTCCGTGTCCTGCACGTGGTCGGTCCACACCGTCACCTCGTGCCCCGCGAGTTTCGCGAAGCACGCGAGCGTGCGCACGGTGTCGAAGTAGTCGTCGAGGATGGCGATTTTCACGGCAGCGCGAGTATAGAATGGTGCCGCCATGCAGGTCGTCATCACCTATTGCGTTTCCTGAAACTACCTGCCCCGGGCGGCCGGTCTGGCTGCCCAGATCAAGCAGGCGCTGGGGATTGAAGCCGAGCTCGCGAAGGGCAAGGGCGGCGTGTTCGACGTCGCCTGTGACGGCAAGCTGGTGTTCTCCAAGCACCGTGACGGCCGCTACCCGGAGCCGGACGAGATCCTCCGGGCGCTCGCCGCGCTGAAAGGTACCTAGAGCCCGAGGAAGCGCCGGGCGTTGTCCAGCAGCAACTTGCGCCGGGCAGCGTCGCCCAGGCCTTCCATGTCGCGGATCAGCTTGCCCACGCGCTGCTCGCCGAGCGGAAACGGATAGTCCGAGCCGAGCATCACGCGCTCCTCTCCCATCACCTCGACGAGCAGCCGCAGCGCGCGCGCATCGAACACCGCGCTGTCCACGTAGAAGCGCTCGGTGTAGCGGCTCGGAGGCAGCGCGGACTTCCCCCGCGCCAGGTCGCGGTTGTGCCAGGCGTTCTCCAACCGCCCGAGCAGGAAGGCGAAGCTGCCGCCGCCATGCGCGAAGCAGATGCGCAGGTCCTTCGGCAGCCGGTCGAAGCCCCCGCCGAGGATCAGCGAGACGATCGACAACTGCGTCTCCGCGGGCATGGATACGGTCCAGCCCATCATCCAGCGCGCGGTGCGCACCCCGCCCAGCATGTCCCAGGGATGCACCAGCACCGCCGCGCCCTCGGCCGCGCAATGCTGCAGGAAGGCGAGGATGCCCGCGTCGTCCAGGTCGCGCTCGCCCACGTGGTTGCCGATCTGCACGCCGAGGTGCCCCGCCTTCATGGCGCGCGAGAGCTCCCTGCACGCCGCGTCGGTGTCCTGCAGCGGCACCTGGCACAGGGTCTTCAGCCGTCCCTTGCCTTGCGCGGCGAGCTCGAGCCCGGCGTCGTTGAACAGTTGCGCGCAATACAGCGCCTGCGCCACCGGACGCGCGTAGGCGAACAGCACCGGCGTCGCGCACATCACCTGCAGGTCCACGCCGTCGCGGTCCATTTCCTCCAGCCGCGTGGCGGCGTCCCAGCAGGCGGCGTACACCGGGCGGAATTCCTTCTGCCCGACCATCACCATTGCCTTGCCATCACCCAGGTGCTTCATCGACGGCCACTCGCCGCCGAAGCGCCGGCCCAGGTCTTCCCACTCGCGCGGGAAGAAATGCGAGTGCATGTCGATGGCGTTCATGCCGCCTTCCCGGGATGCACCTGCGCGCACTTCGGGCAAACGCGGGCGCTCCGGTAGAAGTCGTCGAACAGCGGCGGCAGGTCCTTGACGATGTCCTGCACGCCCACCTCTACACGGTGCACGAGCGCGGAGCACTTCGGGCAGTACCACTCGAAGCCGTCCTTCGCGCCCGCCGGACGAATCTTCTCCACCACCAGCCCGACCGAACCCGGCTCCGGGCGCTGCGGCGAATGCCTGACATGGCGAGGCAACAGCAATACTTCGCCCTCGCGGATCGGCAGGTCGCGCGGCTTGCCGTCCTCGATCACCTTGAGCACCATGTTGCCGCGCAGCTGGTAGAAGAACTCCTCGTAGGGATCGTCGTGGTAGTCGGTGCGCGCGTTCGGGCCGCCGACCACCATCACGATGAGGTCGTCGGCCTCCATGAACACCTGCCGGTTGCCGACCGGCGGCTTGAGCAGGTGCGCGTGCTCGTCGATCCATTTCGAGAAATTGAAGGCGCCGAGCGGCATGCGGGAGATTCTAGTTCACTGCACCGCGACCAGGCTGGCGAGGAATTCCGGGTCCTTGCGCAGGCGCTCGGAAGCGCCGTCATAGACGATGCGGCCCTTGTCCATCACCACCGTGCGCTCGGAAAAATCCAGCGCCACGCGGCTGTTCTGCTCCACCAGCACGATCGACAGGCCGCCGGCGGCGCGCAATTGCGCCAGCACCAGCGCCAGCGCCTGCACGATCACCGGCGCGAGGCCCTCGGTGGGCTCGTCCATCAGGAGCACGGTGGGGTTGGTGAGCAGCGCGCGCGCGATCGCCAGCATCTGCTGCTCGCCGCCCGAGAGCTGCGTGCCGCCGTGCCCGAGGCGCTCGGCCAGGATCGGAAACAGCTCGTACACGCGCTGCGGGGTCCAGTGCCCGGGCCGCGCGCCGAGCTCGAGGTTTTCGCGCACCGTGAGCGAGGCGAAGATCTCGCGTTCCTGCGGCACGTAGGCCAGGCCGGCGCGCGAGCGCCGGTGCGGTGGCGCCGCCTCGATGCGCGCGCCGGCGAGCGCGATGCTGCCCGCGTGCAGCGTGGTGTGGCCCATGATGGTGGCGAGCAGCGTGGATTTGCCCACGCCGTTCCTGCCGATGATGGACAGGCTCTCGCCCGCGGCGAGCGCAAGGACGACGCCCTCGAGCACGTGCGTCTCGCCGTAGCCTGCCGAGACGCCCTCCAGGCGCAGCGCCTCAGGCATCGAGCGCGCTCCCCAGGTAGACCGCGCGCACCTCGCGGTTGGCGGCGATCTCCTCGGGCGTGCCGTCGGCGAAGATCGCGCCGCCTACCAGCACCGTGATGCGCCGCGCGAAACGGAACACCAGGTCCATGTCGTGCTCGATGATCAGCACCGCGATGTCCGTGGGCAGCGCAGCGATGGCGTCGAGCAGGATGTGGCTCTCCGCGCTCGGGATGCCGGCGGCCGGCTCATCGAGCAGCAACACGCGCGGGTTGAGGCCGAGCGCAATGGCGATCTCCACCAGGCGCTGCCGGCCGTAGGGCAGCTCGCCCACGCGCCGGCCGGCGTCCGCATCGAGCTTCAGGCTTTCGATCAGGCGCGCGGCCTCCTGCACCACTTCCGTACGCCTGCCCGCGGGGCGCCACATGCCGCCGCCCGCGCCCATGCGCTCGGCCACCGCGATGCACACGTTCTCCAGCACCGTGAGACCGCGGAACAGCTGGTTGATCTGGAAGGTGCGCGCGATGCCGCGCTTCACGCGCCGGGCCTGCGCGAGCCGTGTCACGTCCTCGCCGTGCAGCAGCACGCAGCCGCTGGACGGTTGCAGCAAGCCGGTAAGCAGATTGACGAAAGTGGTCTTGCCGGCGCCGTTCGGGCCGATGAGCGCGTGGCGCGCTCCGGCGTCGAGGCGAAAGTCGATGCCGCGCGCGACGTCGAGCGCGCCGAAACTCTTGCACAGCGCACGGGTTTCCAGCAGCGCGCCGCTCACCGCACCCTCCAGCGGTGCACCAGGCGCTCGCCCAGGCCGAGGATGCCGTTGCGCGCATACAGCGCCACCAGCATCAGCGTCACTCCCAGGCCCAGCTGCCAGGCGGTCGGATAGGCCTTGGACAGCGTGTGCTCGAGCACCATGTAGACCATCGCGCCCACGAACGCGCCGTACAGGCGCCCGTGGCCGCCGAGAATCAGGATGATGAGCACGCCGGCCGAGCGCTCCAGGCCGAGCACGGCGAGGTTGATGTAGCCGGTGGCGTGCACGAACACCGCGCCGGCGACCCCGGCGAGCGCCGCGGAAATGGCGTAGGCCAGCACCTGCCGGGCACGCACCGGCGCGCCCACCGCATGCATGCGCAGCAGATTCTCGCGGATGCCGGTGAGGCTGCGGCCGAAGGGTGAATACACCAGCACGCGCACCACGACGAAGCAGGTAAACAGCGCCGCCAGCGCATACAGGTACTGCGAGCGGAAATAGAGCACGTCGAACTCGAACTGCCCGAGGATCGGCTTGAAAGCGAGCCCCGGCATGCCGTCGAAGCCGCCGGTCCAGGCGGAGAACATGTTGGCCGCCTGCTCCAGGAGCGCCATGGTGCACAGTGTCAGCATGAGCAGGGTGAGGCCGTGCGTGCGCAGTACCACCCAGCCGCTCAGCAGGCCGATGGCACCCGCCACCAGCGCCGCGGCGGCGAGGCCCGAGAGCGGCTCGGTCCAGCCCCAGTGCATCGCGAGCATGCCCACCGTGTACCCGCCCGCGCCGAAGAAGGCCGCGTGGCCCAGCGTGACGATGCCGGCGTAGCCGAGCACGAGATCCAGCGACAGCGCGAACAGGATGGTCACCAACACCTGGGTGCCGAACGCCAGGTAGTTCGGAAACAGGAAGAACGCGGCGATGCCGGCGGCCCAGGGCAGCGCCTCCCACCATTGCAGGCGGTGGCGGCGCGCCAGCGCGATCGCGGCGGGCAGCGGCGTGCTCATCCTCACGTACCGCGCTTGCCGAACAGGCCCTGCGGCCGCGCCAGCAGGAACATCAGGGTCAGGGCGTAGATGAACATCGTGCCGCCCTTGGGAAAGTAGATCTTGAGCGTGAAATCGAGCACGCCGATGAGCAGCGCGGCGAAGAACACGCCGGTCACGCGCCCCAGGCC
>JAABQT010000010.1 GCA_011391295.1 Betaproteobacteria bacterium | reverse complement strand
CCAGGTGTAGATGGCCGCGGCCAGGCGCCGTATGTAGCCCGCGCGGATCATCAGCCGGTGGCTGACGAGCTCCGCGTCGGCGGGCGCCTCCTTGATCGTGCCGAGGTGGAATCTGGATGTGCGCATGAGCCGGGCGCAGCGTTGTGTTTGCCGTGCGCCTGTGAAAAAATGCGATCGAATTCTAACTTAGGTGGTGTGGCCATGCTCGACCGAGACGGCTTTCGTCCGAATGTCGGCATCATCCTCGCCAACGGCCGTGACGACGTGTTCTGGGGCAAGCGGGTCAACCAGCACGCTTGGCAGTTCCCCCAGGGCGGCATCAAGCACGGCGAGGCGCCGGAGCAGGCGATGTACCGCGAGCTCGAGGAGGAAATCGGCCTCAAGGCGGCCCACGTGCGCATCCTCGGCCGCACGCGGCAGTGGCTGCGCTACGAGGTGCCGGAGAAATGGGTGCGCCGCGACTGGCGCGGCAGCTACCGGGGCCAGAAGCAGATCTGGTACCTGTTGCGCATGGTCGGCCGCGACTGCGACGTGAAGCTGCGCAGCAGCGAAGTGCCCGAATTCGACGCCTGGCGCTGGCACGACTACTGGGTGCCGCTCGAGGCGGTGATTGAATTCAAGCGCGAGGTGTATCGCGAGGCGCTCGCCGAACTGCACCGTTTTCTCGGCGCCGATCGCGCGGGGCGCGCGCACGCGACCACGCGCTGAGCGCCGGCGTTGCTGGATAGTCGACGTCAATGGATCGCATTACAAAAATCGATTTGATTTATCGAGGCCACGGGCGTAACTTGGCTGCGCCAAGTCGATTCGCCGGGCAAGCCAACGCAGGACACAAGGAGACAATGATGAAAGCACTCAAAGACACCAAGACGCACGACAACCTGAAAGCCGCGTTTGCCGGCGAATCGCAGGCGAACCGCCGTTACCTTTACTTCGCTGCCAAGGCCGACGTGGAAGGCCAGAACGACGTCTCGGCGCTGTTTCGCTCCACCGCAGAGGGCGAGACCGGCCATGCCCACGGACACCTGGAGTACCTGGAGCAGGTGGGAGACCCGGCGACGAACCTGCCGATCGGGCGCACGCGCGACAACCTGAAGGCGGCGGTGGCGGGAGAGACGCACGAGTACACCGACATGTACCCGGGCATGGCGAAGCAAGCACGCAGCGAAGGCTTTACCGAGATCGCGGACTGGTTCGAGACGCTGGCCAAAGCCGAGCGCTCGCACGCCAACCGCTTCCAGAAGGCCTTGGACGCTCTGGCGGACTGAGGATGCCGAGAGTAGAACGCGACAGCCTGCTGCCGCTCGAGGCTTACGCGCGCGAACGGCAGGCGTTTCGCGCGCGGGTCATCGAGCACAAGCAGCGGCGCTCGGTGCCCGTGGGCGAGCATGTCACTTTGCAGTTCGAGGACGAGCTCACGATCCGCTACCAGATCCAGGAAATGCTGCGCATCGAGCGCATTTTCGAGGAGACCGGCATCCGCGGCGAACTCGACGCCTACAATCCGCTGGTGCCGGACGGCGGCAACCTGAAGGCGACGATGATGATCGAGTATTCCGACGTCGCCGAGCGCCAGCGCAACCTGGCCCGGCTCAAGGGCATCGAGGACCGGGTGTGGGTGCAGGCTGAAGGCTGGGCGCGCGTCTACGCCATTGCCGACGAGGACATGGAGCGCGAGAACGACGAGAAGACCTCCGCAGTGCATTTCCTGCGCTTCGAGCTGGACCAGGAGATGCGCCAGGCCCTGCGCGCCGGCGCCGGCCTGGCGATGGGTGTCGATCACCAGAATTACAGGGCCAGCGTCGAGGTGGCGCCCGAGAACCGCGCCGCCCTCGTCGCCGATCTCGCCTGAACCACGGCGCGCGGCGCCTGGCCGCGACGCTGCTGCTGGTTGCCGTGGCCGGGGCGTCGGCACAGGACAAATCGGATTGGGAAAGGGCGCAGGAGAAGCGCAACTGGCGCGAGGCCGAAGTTTCGCCGCCTGCCTATCCGCGCGCGCAGGACCTGCTGCCGTTCTTCGTCAGCTCGGCCAGCCGCTTCGAGTTCTTCGTCGACGCGGCGTCACTTTCCATAGGCGAGGATGGCGTGGTGCGCTACACGCTGGTGGCGCGCAGCGCGCAAGGCGCCGAGAGCGTCAGCTACGAGGGCATACGCTGCAGCACGCGCGAGGTCCGCATCTATGCCACCGGGCGCGTAGCGGACCACGCCTGGTCGCGCCGCGCCGGCCCCTGGCGTCGCATCGAGGCGCGCAGCGTTCAGCGTTGGCACAATGCGCTGGCGGCCGAGTTCTTCTGCGCCGGGGGAGTCGCGCTCTACAGTGCGCAGGAGGGCGTGGCCGCGCTGCGCCGCGGCGGGCACCCGCGTGCGGACCGCGGCGCAGGCGGCTAGAGCAGGACCAGGTTGTCGCGGTGAATCAGCTCCGGCTCGTCGACATAACCCAGGAGCTTCTCGATCTCGCTCGAGGGCCGGCGCATGATGCGCCGTGTTTCCTCGGCCGAGTAGTTCACCAGGCCGCGCGCGACTTCGCGTCCATCCGGCGCCAGGCAGCCCACCACCGCGCCGCGCTCGAATTCTCCCCGCACCGCGCTGACGCCGATCGGCAGCAGGCTCTTGCCGTCGCGCTGCAGCGCGTTCACGGCGCCCGCGTCCAGCGTCAGCATGCCGCCGACGGTGAGGTGATCGGCGAGCCACTGCTTGCGCGCCGCGAGTGGCGTGGTTTGTGCCAGCAGCAGGGTGCCGATGCGCTCGCCCTGCGCCAGACGCACCAGCACCTCAGGTTCGCTTCCTGCCGCGATCACGGTGTGCGCGCCGCTGCGCGCCGCGCGCTTGGCGGCCAGCACCTTGGTGATCATTCCCCCGCGCGCGATGCTCGAGCCGGCGCCACCGGCCATGGCCTCGAGGCGCGGCTCGCCCGCGACCGCCTCCTCGATCAGCCTGGCGGTGGGCGCGCGTCTCGGATCGGCGTCATACAGGCCAGCCTGGTCGGTGAGGATCACGAGGGCATCCGCCTCCACCAGGTTGGTGACCAGCGCGGCGAGCGTGTCGTTGTCGCCGACCTTGATCTCGTCCGTGACCACGGTGTCGTTTTCGTTGATCACCGGAATCACGCCCATGTCCAGCAGGGTCATCAGCGTTGAACGCGCGTTGAGGTAGCGCTGCCGGTCCGCCATGTCCGCGTGCGTCAGCAAGACCTGCGCCGTGGCGAGGCCGTGCTTGCGAAAGCAGGTCTCGTAGCACTGCACCAGCCCCATCTGCCCCACGGCGGCTGCAGCCTGGAGCTCGTGCAGCGCGTGCGGGCGCCGCGTCCAGCCCAGGCGCTGCAGGCCTTCGGCAATGGCGCCCGAAGACACCAGGACGCAACGCCGGCCGAGCGAGCGCAACTGCGCGATCTGGGCCGCCCAGCGCGCGATCGCCGCTACGTCCAGGCCGCGCCCCTCGTTGGTGACGAGCGAGCTGCCGACCTTGACCACCAGTGTCTTGGCGCGCGAGATCTGGTCGTGCATCGGCGTCAGGCGGCGCGCTTGGCGCGCTTGCCCGGGGCATCGCCGGCCAGGAGGCGGTAGGCCGCATTGCACAGTTCGTCGCAGCCTTTGCCGCTGATGGCGCTGATCTTGAACCAGGATCCCTTATAACGCAGAGTGCGCAAGATGCGCGCAATGCGCGCGTCCGCGTCCTGTGCCAGGTCGATCTTGTTGAACACCAGCCAGCGCGGCTTGCGGTACAGCGCTTCGTCGTACTTCTTCAACTCCTGCGCCAGGGCGTGCGCGTCGCGCGCCGGGTCGGCGTCCTCGTCGAGCGGCGCGATGTCCACCAGGTGCAGCAGCAGGCGGGTACGCGAAAGATGGCGCAGGAACTGGTGGCCCAGTCCGGCGCCCTCGGCTGCGCCTTCGATCAGCCCGGGAATGTCGGCGATGACGAAGCTCGCCTCCGAGGCCACGCGGACCACGCCGAGCGACGGATCAAGCGTGGTGAAGGGATAATCCGCCACCTTGGGCCGCGCACTGGACACCGCGCGCACCAGCGTGGACTTGCCCGCGTTCGGCAGCCCGAGCAGGCCGACGTCGGCGAGCACGCGCAGCTCCAGGTCGAGCTGGCGGCTTTCCCCCGGTAGCCCGCGCGTGAACTGGCGCGGCGCCCGATTGGTGCTGGACTTGAAATGCAGGTTGCCGATGCCGCCTTGCCCGCCCTTGGCCAGCAGGGCGCGCTCTGCGTCGCGCGCCAGGTCGGCGATCAGCTCGCCGCTGCGCGCGTCGCGCACGATGGTGCCGACCGGCACGCGCAGTTCCACGTCGCGCCCGCCGCGGCCATACTTGTCCGAGCCGTGCCCGCTGTCGCCGTTCTCGGCGCGATGGATGCGCGCGTAGCGGTAGTCGATGAGCGTATTGATGTTGCGATTCGCCACCGCCCAGATACTGCCGCCGCGGCCGCCATCCCCCCCGCTGGGTCCGCCGCGCGGCACGTACTTCTCGCGCCGGAACGCAGCGCTGCCGTCGCCGCCTTTGCCGGCGTGCACCTCGATCTTCGCTTCGTCGATGAATTTCATGGCGCGAAAATTAAAAAGCCCTACCGCGAACGATAGGGCTCGTCACGGTGTCGGGCGTGGAGGTCAGGCCGGCACGATGCTCACGGTCTGCTTGCTGCGCGCACCCCTGACCGCGAAGTGCACCTTGCCGGTCGCCTTCGCGTACAAGGTATGGTCGCGTCCCATGCCGACATTGCTGCCGGGATGCACGCGCGTCCCGCGCTGACGGACCAGGATCTGGCCGGCGTTCACCTGTTCGCCGCCGTAGGCCTTGACCCCCAGCCGCTTGGACTGCGAGTCGCGGCCGTTGCGCGAACTGCCGCCTGCTTTCTTGTGTGCCATGCTTGCGCTCCCTGCTCAGGCGCCGGCGACGATGTCGTCGATCCGGACCTCGGTGTAGTTTTGGCGATGCCCCTGCGATTTCTGGTAGTGCTTGCGCCGGCGCAGTTTGAAGATCCTGACCTTGTCGCCGCGACCGTGCGCCACGACCGTGGCCGTGACCTTGGCGCCCGCGACCAGCGGCGCGCCGACGCGCGCGTCAGCGCCCGCACCGACCATCAACACGTGGTCGAAAGAGACCGCGGCGCCGACTTCGGCGACCAGCGTTTCAACGCGCAATTGCTCGCCGGATTGGACCCGGTACTGCTTGCCGCCGGACTTGATGATTGCGTACATGGGGAATTGGCTGCCAGAGTTTCGCAAAGACTTGGAATTATAGAAGAATCCGGCTCCCGTCGTCAAAGCCTTGTATGCTGCGTTTCGCGCCCCGCCGCCCCACCATGCACGCGAAAACCGCCAGTATGCTCCTGTCCCCTGTCGCCGACGACATGCGGCAGCTGGACGACTTGATCCGGGCGCGGCTGGATTCGGACGTCGCCCTGGTGCGGCAGGTGGCCGAGTACATCATTGCGGGCGGCGGCAAGCGGCTGCGCCCCGCGCTGCTGCTGCTCGCTGCGGGCGCCGTCGGCTTTCGCGGCGCGGCGCGCCTTGAGCTCGCCACGGTGGTGGAATTCATCCACACCGCGACGCTGCTGCACGACGATGTGGTGGACGAATCGCAGCTGCGGCGCGGGCGGCGCACCGCCAATGCCGCATTCGGCAACGCGGCTTCCGTGCTGGTGGGAGACTTTCTTTACTCCCGGGCGTTCCAGATGATGGTCGGGCTGGAGAACATGCGCGTGATGCGCGTGCTGGCCGATGCCACCAATACCATCGCCGAAGGGGAAGTGCTGCAGCTGATGAACTGCCACGACGCCGACGTCGACGAGCAGCGCTATCTCGACGTCGTGCGGCGCAAGACGGCGAAGCTGTTCGAAGCGGCGGCCCGCCTCGGCGCCATGCTGGGCGCCGCGGCGCCGGCGCTGGAACAGGGCCTGGCGACGTACGGCATGCACCTGGGAACCTCTTTCCAGGTGATCGATGACGTGCTCGACTATTCGGGCGCCGCGCAGGAGATCTGCAAGAGCCTGGGCGACGATCTCGCCGAAGGCAAGCCGACGCTGCCCCTGATCCGGGCCATGCAGTCCGGGAACCCCGCCGAGCGAGCGCTGGTGCGCCGTGCGATCGTCGAGGGGGGGCGCGCAGAATTCGCGCCGGTGCTGGCGGCCATCAAGTCGACGGGCGCACTCGACTATGCGCGTGCGGCCGCGGAGCGCGAGGCCGCGACGGCGGCGCGCTCGATCGACGGCCTGCCGCCCTCAGCCTATAAGGATTCTTTGCTAGAATTGGCGTCCTTTTCGGTCACGCGCCGCAGCTAGTTGTCCGCGTTTCGGGGTGTAGCTCAGCCTGGTAGAGTACTGCGTTCGGGACGCAGGTGTCGCTGGTTCGAATCCAGTCACCCCGACCATCCCCAGTTTCCTAGAATAGCGCCATGGGACGCCTGATCCTGCTCGGCCTCGCGGTGCTGATTCTGGTGTGGCTGGTGCGGCGCGCGCTGCACAGCCGGAAGGGGGGCGCGGCACAACCACCAGGCACGCCGGGCGAACTGGTCAGTTGCGCCCATTGCGGCGTGCACCTGCCGCGCGCCGAGGCGCGCGCCGCCGACACCGGCCTGTACTGCAGCGAGGAGCACGCGCGGCTCGGACCGCGTCGGCCCTGATGGCGACTCTGACGTACGCACCGCTGTTCGCGCGCGAGGACCGGCCCCCGGACTCGTTCTGGATCTCGCTGCAGTACTTCAACCTGTACCGCATCGTGGTGGCGCTGCTGTTCCTTGGCTCCACCTACTTCGCCTACGAGCCGATCAACTTCGGCGCCCACGACCTGCGGCTGTTCCGCGCGGTCTGCGTCGGCTACCTGGTGCTGGGCATCGCGCTGCAGTTCGTGGTGCGATCGGTGCAGGAGCGCTTCAACCTGCAGTTGTCGGCGCACGCGCTGCTCGACGTGATCACCATCCCGTTGCTGATGTACGCCAGCGGCGGCATGCGCAGCGGCCTGGGCGTGATGCTGTTCATCTCGCTCACCGGCGTGGGCCTGGTGGCACCGCTGCGGCTGAACTTCCTGTACGCCGCGCTCGCCACCATCGCCGTGCTGCTCGAGGAAGGCTACTGGGTGCTGGCGCTTGACTTGCCCGCGGCGAACTTCGTGCCGCCGGCGCTGCTGTCGATGGGCTACTTCGCCACCGCCGGCGCCACGGGCTGGCTGGCGCAGCGCCTGGCGGCCAACGAGCGCCTGGCGCGCGAACGCGGCCGCGCGCTCGCCAATCAGACGCGCGTCAACCAGCTGGTGATCGAGGACATGCAGGATGGCGTGCTGGTCCTCGACCGGCAGGGGCGCGTGGTCGAGCACAACCCGCAGGCGATGCGCTTGCTGGGCATGGATGCCCTGCGCGGACGGCCCCTGGACCAGGTGCTGCCCGGGCTCGAGGCACGCTGGCGCGCCTGGCGCGATGACCTTGCGCGGCCTCCGGTGGCGATCGACCTGGAGGCGCGCGACAAGGAAGTGCGCGCGCGCCTGCTCGATACCGGCACCGAGGATCGCTTCACCGTGGTGTTCGTCGAGGACATGACGCGCTCGCGCGAACAGGCGCAGCAGTTGAAGCTCGCGGCCCTCGGCCGGCTCACCGCCAACATCGCGCACGAGATCCGCAATCCCTTGTCGGCGATCAGCCACGCCTCTGAACTGCTGGCGGAGGAGCGACGCGACGAGCATCGCGGGCGCCTGACGCGCATCATCCACGACAACACCTTGCGCCTGGAGCGGTTGGTGGCCGATGTGCTGCAGCTCAGCCGCCGGGATCGCATGGCCGCCGAGCGCATCCCGCTCAGCAGCTGGCTGCCGGCGTTTCTGGAAGAATTCACCGCCAATGAATCGGTGCCTGTCGGGCGCATCGCGATCGAGCCCGCGCACGGACTCTGGGTCGAGTTCGACCGCGAGCACCTGCGCCAGGTGCTGTGGAACCTGCTGCGCAACGCGATGCGCCACGCGCGCGCCGGGCCGGGCAGCGTGCGCATCGCGGTGCGTGCGTTCGGCGACCAAGTAGAATTGAACGTCACCGACGACGGTCCCGGCGTGCCCGAATCCGTTCAGGGGCAGTTGTTCGAGCCATTTTTCACCACCGACAGCAAGGGAACCGGCCTGGGGCTGTATCTTGCGCGCGAGTTGTCCGCCGCCAACCGGGCCCAGCTCGAGTACGTCGGTGGCCACACGGGCGCGCATTTCCGCATCGTGTGCCGCGGAGGCGCTGCCGCATGAGGCGCGCGGACCGCAAGCCGCCGCCGCGCGAGCGCCTCGTACTGGTGGTGGACGACGAGCCCGACATCCGGGAACTGCTCGAACTGACGCTGGCCAAGATGGGGCTGGGCGTGGTGGCGGTGGGCTCGATTGCCGAGGCGCGCGAGCAGCTCAAGCTCGCCCTCTTCGAGTTGTGCCTGACCGACATGCGCTTGCCCGACGGCGAGGGGCTCGACCTGGTGCGCCATATCGGCGGCCTCGACAACGACCTCCCGGTCGCGGTGATCACCGCCCACGGCAGCGCGGAAAACGCGGTGGCGGCGCTCAAGGCGGGCGCGTTCGACTACGTATCCAAGCCGGTGGGGCTGGAGCAGTTGCGCGCGCTGGTCAAATCCGCGCTGTCCTTGCCCGACCAGGCGGCAGAGCCGCCGCGCGACCTGCCGCTGCTCGGCGAGAGTGCGCCGCTGGCGCAGGCGCGCGAGCTGATCGGCAAACTCGCGCGCACCCAGGCGCCGGTCTACGTCTCGGGGGAGTCCGGCAGCGGCAAGGAACTCGCGGCGCGCTTGATCCACGGCCAGGGCGCGCGCCGCGACCGACCGTTCGTGCCGGTGAATTGCGGTGCGATCCCGGAAACGCTGATGGAAAGCGAGTTCTTCGGTTACAAGAAGGGCGCCTTCACGGGTGCGGATCAGGATCGCGACGGCTTCTTCCAGGCTGCGAACGGCGGCACGCTGTTTCTGGACGAGGTGGCGGACCTCCCCCTGGCGATGCAGGTGAAGCTCCTGCGCGCGATCCAGGAAAAGCGCGTGCGCAAGGTGGGCGCCACGCAGGAGGACCCGGTGGACGTGCGCATCATCAGCGCGACGCACCAGGACCTGGCGCGCCTGGTCGACGCGGCAAGGTTCCGCCAGGACCTGTTTTACCGCCTGAACGTGATCGAGCTGAAAATGCCGCCGTTGCGCGACTGCCGTGAGGACATCGCGCATATTGCCGGCAGCATCCTGGAGCGCATCGCCCGGCAGTCCGCGACGGTGGTGGCGCGCCTGTCGCCCGCGGCGCTCGAGGAACTGACGCTCTATGACTTCCCGGGCAATATCCGTGAGCTTGAAAACATACTGGAGCGCGCCACGGCACTGTCCGCGGGCGGTGAAATCGGACCGGACGACCTGCGGCTGCGGCCCGCCGCGGCCGAGGCGCGCACGGCGGAGGGCGCGCTCGACGCGCCCCTGCCCGAGTATCTGGACCGGGTCGAGCGTGAAGCGATCCTGCAAGCGCTGGCGCGCACCAATTTCAACCGCACCGCGGCCGCCAAATTGCTCGGCGTCACGTTCCGCACCTTGCGTTACCGCATGCAACGCCTCGGGATCACGGATGAGAATCGGCACTGACGGACGGGTGGCGGGGGCCCGCTACCTGCCGTCGCCCAATTGCGACCTGCGCCCGCGAGGCAGCGTCCCGTCGCTTCTGGTGCTGCACTCGATCAGCCTGCCGCCGGGAACATTCGGCGGCGACGCCATCGAGCGCCTGTTCACCAACCGCCTCGAGGCGGGCGCGCATCCGTATTTCCGTGACATAGCGCACACGCGCGTATCAGCGCACTTCCTCGTGCGACGCGATGGCGCACTGCAGCAGTTCGTCCCCGTGCACCTGCGCGCCTGGCATGCCGGGCTGTCGCGCTGGCGTGCCGCCGAAGGCTGCAACGACTATTCCGTCGGCGTGGAGCTCGAAGGTTGCGATGAGGTGGGCTTCGCCGACGCCCAGTACCGGTGCGCGATCGCACTGGCGCGCTGTCTTGCCGCGCGATTCCCGCTGCGCGCCTGCGCGGCGCATAGCGACGTGGCGCCCGGCCGCAAGAGCGATCCCGGCGCGCAATTCAACTGGGCGCAATTTCTCGCCGGCCTGGCGCGGCGCTAGATTTTGTGGTTCCGGGGCGTTGGCGCCCCATCCCTAGTAGGTTCGCTGCACCGCGCAATCTACACCGGCTCGCGCCGCCCGCGCCACGACGCTTGCAAATAATCATTGCCGTGTTACATTTCGCCCACTAGAAGTAGTGAGCAATCAGTAGCTCAGCACTAGGTATTGTGGTTTTGTCTAGAGTGGGTCCGGTCAGCGCAGGGGCAGGGGAGACAGGGTCATGCAGATCGCGCAGGAGAATGCAGCAACGAACCCCGTGATGGGCGACAGCGTTGCCGACTCCAGTGCCGCGTTGCGATCGGCGTATCCGGACTGCAAGATCATCCGCCGCAACGGCGCCGTGGTGGGCTTCGAGCCGGCCAAGATTTCAGTCGCCATGACCAAGGCCTACCTGGCGGTGAACGGCAGCCAGGGCGCGGCCTCGGCACGCATCCGCGAACTCGTGGCGCAGCTCACCGGGCAAGTGGTGGGCGCCCTGCAGCGCCGGCAGCCGCAGGGCGGCACCTTCCATATCGAGGACATCCAGGACCAGGTGGAGCTTGCCCTCATGCGCTCGGGCGAGCACGATGTCGCCCGCGCCTACGTGCTGTACCGCGAGGAGCGCGCCAGGGCGCGCGCCCTGGAGAAGGCGGCGCGCGACCGCCAGTCGTCGGACGTCGTGCTGCACGTGGTGGAGAACGGATCGCGCAGGCCGCTGGATCTGGGCGCCCTGCGGCACCTCCTGGATTCGGCCTGCGAAGGGCTGCCCGGCGCGGTCGGCTCGGCGTCGATCCTGGAAGCGACGTTGCGCGACCTGTACGACGGGGTGCCGATGGAGGAGGTGCGCAAGTCCGCGATCCTCGCGGCACGCGCGCTGATCGAAAAGGACCCGGCCTACAGCTACGTGACGGCGCGCCTGCTGTTGAACACGATCCGGCTGGAAGTGCTGGGCGAGGAAGCCAGCCAGGCGGCGATGGGCACGCGCTACGCCGCGTACTTCCCCGAGTTCATCCGGCGCGGCATCGAGGCCGAACTCCTGGACCCGGAACTGGCCAAGTTCGACCTGCCGCGCATCGGCCACGCGCTCAAGGCAGAACGCGACCTCAAGTTCGGCTACCTCGGCCTGCAGACCCTGTACGACCGCTACTTCCTGCACGTGCGCGGCCGCAGGATCGAGCTGCCGCAGGTGTTCTTCATGCGCGTGGCGATGGGCCTGGCGCTGAACGAGAAAGACCGCGAGGCGCGCGCCATCGAGTTCTACGACGTGCTGTCGACCTTCGACTTCATGAGCTCGACACCGACGCTGTTCAATTCCGGCACGCAGCGCTCGCAGCTCTCGTCGTGCTACCTGACGACGGTGGCCGATGACCTGACCGGCATCTATGACGCCATCAAGGAAAACGCGCTGCTCGCCAAGTATGCCGGCGGCCTGGGCAACGACTGGACCCCGGTGCGCGCCCTGGGCTCGCACATCAAGGGCACCAACGGAAAATCACAGGGCGTGGTGCCGTTCCTCAAGGTGGTTAACGACACGGCGGTGGCGGTGAATCAGGGCGGCAAGAGGAAGGGGGCGGTGTGCTCCTATCTCGAGACCTGGCACCTGGACATCGAGGAGTTCCTCGAACTGCGCAAGAACACCGGCGACGACCGGCGCCGCACGCACGACATGAACACCGCGAACTGGATCCCCGACCTGTTCATGAAGCGGGTGATGCAGGGCGCGGACTGGACGCTGTTCAGCCCCTCGGATGCGCCGGAGCTGCACGATCGTACCGGCAAGGCCTTCGAGGAGTCCTACCTGCGCTACGAGGACAAGGCGGCGCGCGGCGAACTGCAGTTGCACAAGAAGATTCCCGCGCTGCAGCTGTGGCGCAAGATGCTGTCCATGTTGTTCGAGACCGGGCATCCCTGGATCACGTTCAAGGATCCCTGCAACCTGCGCAGCCCGCAGGAGCACGTCGGGGTGGTGCACAGCTCGAATCTGTGCACCGAGATCACCCTGAACACCTCGGCCGACGAGATCGCCGTGTGCAACCTCGGCTCGGTGAACCTGGTCGCGCACATGGGCGCCGACGGGCTCGATTTCGAAAGAATCAAGCGCACGGTGCGCACGGCAATGCGCATGCTCGACAACGTGATCGACATCAACTACTACGCGGTGGACAAGGCGCGCAATTCGAACCTGCGCCATCGCCCGGTGGGCCTGGGGATCATGGGCTTCCAGGATTGTCTGCACCTGCTGCGCGTTCCCTATGCCTCGGCCGACGCCGTGCAGTTCGCGGATCGCTCGATGGAGATGGTGGCCTACAGCGCCTATTGGGCCTCGACCGAACTGGCCGAGGAGCGCGGGCGCTATTCGACGTTCCAGGGCTCGCTTTGGGACCGCGGCGTGCTGCCGCAGGATTCGCTCGACCTGCTGGCCGCGGAGCGTGGCGGCTACGTCGAGGTGGATCGCTCCTCGAGCCTCGACTGGGAGCCGCTGCGCGCGCGTATCCGCCAGCACGGCATGCGTAACTCGAATTGCGTCGCCATCGCGCCCACGGCGACCATCGCCAATATCGTCGGCGTGTCGGCCTCGATCGAGCCGACCTACCAGAACCTGTACGTGAAATCGAATCTGTCGGGCGAATTCACCGTCACCAACGAGTATCTGGTGTCCGACCTGAAACAGGCGGGCCTGTGGGACGAGGTGATGATCGCGGACCTCAAGTACTTCGACGGCAATCTGGCGCGCGTCGATCGCGCGCCCGCCGAACTGCGCCGGCTCTACGCCACGGCGTTCGAGGTCGAGCCGAGGTGGCTGGTGGAAGCCGGCGCGCGCCGCCAGAAGTGGATCGACCAGTCGCAGTCGCTCAACATCTACATGGCGGGGGCTTCCGGCAAGAAGCTCGACGAAACCTACAAGCTGGCCTGGATCCGCGGCCTGAAAACCACCTACTACCTGCGCTCGCTGGGTGCCACGCACGCCGAGAAGTCCACCTCCAAGGCGGGGCAGCTGAACGCAGTGTCTTCGCACGGCGGCATGGCGCAGGCGGCGGGCGCGGACGAAGCAGCGTTCTGCGCCGTCGACAATCCCGATTGCGAGGCCTGCCAGTAATGCTCAGCTTCGAGGATGAGGGCAAGATGAACGGCATCGCCGGCCTGGCGCTGAAGCCCCAGAGTGCCTTCGTGCCCGCCGCCGGACCCACGCAGGAGCGCTTCGCCGCGGGCAACGCCTTCCGCCGCATCACGGTGGACGACAAGCGCATCATCAATTCCAGGGCCGACGTCAATCAGTTGGTGCCGTTCAAGTACAAGTGGGCCTGGGACAAGTACCTGTCGGCCTGCGCCAACCACTGGATGCCGCAGGAAATCAACATGAGCCGCGACATCGCGCTGTGGAAGGACCCGAACGGTCTCACCGCCGACGAGCGGCGCGTGGTGACGCGCAATCTGGGGTTCTTCGTCACCGCAGACTCGCTGGCGGCCAACAACATCGTCCTCGGCACCTACCGTCATATCACGGCGCCCGAATGCCGCCAGTACCTGCTGCGCCAGGCGTTCGAGGAGGCGATCCATACGCACGCCTACCAGTACATCGTCGAGAGCCTGGACCTCGACGAGGGCGAAGTGTTCAACGCCTACAACGAGATTACCTCGATCCGCGACAAGGACGAGTTCCTGATACCGTTCATCGACACGCTCACTGACCCGGGGTTCAGGACCGGGACGCCGGAGAGCGACCAGGCGCTGCTCAGGAGTCTGATCGTGTTCTCCTGTCTGATGGAGGGCCTGTTCTTCTACGTCGGCTTCGTGCAGATCCTGTCCCTTGGCCGTCAGAACAAGATGACCGGCTCCGCCGAGCAGTACATGTACATCCTGCGCGACGAGTCCATGCATTGCAATTTCGGCATCGACCTCGTCAACCAGATCAAGCTGGAGAACCCCCACCTGTGGACGCCGCGGTTCCGCGAAGAGCTGCACGATCTGTTCCGCCGCGCCGTCGACCTTGAATACCGCTACGCCGAAGACACCATGCCGCGCGGCGTGCTGGGGCTCAACGCCCCCATGTTCAAGGAGTACCTGCGCTTTATCGCCAACCGCCGCTGCCAGCAGATCGGCCTGGACACGCTGTACCCGGGAGCGAGCAATCCCTTCCCCTGGATGAGCGAGATGATCGACCTGAAGAAGGAGCGCAATTTCTTCGAAACGCGGGTCATCGAGTACCAGACCGGCGGCGCACTGAACTGGGATTGAGGGGAGCATCATGCACCGAGTGACCGCATGCAAGGTGGAAGAAGACTACAAGCTGTGGTTGAGGTTCGACGACGGGCTGGAGGGCAGCGTGTTCCTTGGCAACTTGCTCGAAATCGGGGCGTTCAAGCTTTGGCGCGACGTGCGCGAGTTCGAGAAGGTGAGCGTCGATCCGGAGACTGCGACCGTCACCTGGGAGGGGGGCATCCGGCTCGACCCGGACATCCTGTACCAGGATCTGGCGGCGCGGGGCGCCCGCTGATGGGCTGTTGCGAAGAATTCAGTCCGCGTCCGGGAAGTGATTCCCGGGCGCGGTTGAATAGTTCGGTCAGAGATGGCCGGACTTCTTTTGTTCAACTACCTGTAAGGAGTTAGTCATGGCTAAGAAAAAAGCGAAAAAAGGCGGCAAGAAAAAGAAGAAGAAGAAGAAATCATCCAAGAAGAAGAAAGTAGCTAAGAAGTCTTCCAAGAAGAAGGCAGCGGGCAGGAAGAAAAAATCCGCCAAGAAAAAAAAGGCGAAGCCCGTTAAACCTAAGGCCGGCTCTGCGGGAATGACGATGACGGCTTCAGCAGTACCGTCATCGCCCGCCGCGACTGCAAGCGCGAGAACCGCGCTGAATCCGGCGGCCGCTTGGCCGTTTCCAACCGGCTCCCGGCCGTAACCGGGCGCTGATCGGGAATATGGCGGGGGGCGAAAGCCCCCCGCCAGGCCCTCGAAGCTCTGCGGACCGCCTCCGTCGTTGGGGCATCACTCAAAGGCTGAGGTCGGTCCGCGCGCTTCCTTTAGATCAAGGTCCCCAAGGGGCCAGGATCGGCGTCGAGCCCGCATTCTACCGGGCCAAGGAACTGGCGACAAAACTGGTTCATCAGTGGCAGTCCGGACTTGGTGCGCTGCAATAGCCGTAGTTCACGAAATGTCAGAAGGCATTGACAACATTAGGTTATTTTAGCTACCATGAATAATGTTGCACCGCAGTATGAACGCTTTCCGCTTGGCCGGCGGCAAAGGTCAGGCCGGGCTGGCGGGCGGCGGGCGGTGCCCAGAACGTGGGGGTGGACGATGCATGCACTCGAGAATCTTGGCCAGTTGTTTTCCGTCGCGCGCGGCACCTTGGCCTTGGTGGGCTTTGCCGCGGTGCTGACGGTGGCGTTGCCACAACCGCGGGCGGCGCTGATGAAGCATGTAGCCGCCGCAGGGCAGGTCGAGGACCTCGTCCCCGGACCGGTGTCAACCACTGGACCGGTGTCGAGTGCCGGGCCGACCCTGGCAATGGCCGGAGAGCCAGGGCAGCAGCGCGAACAGCGCGCCGTCGCCGAGTTCATCGCCCGGCGCTACCGGGTGGCCGAGGCAGCAAGCACGGCCTTTGTGTCCACGGCGTATCGTGCGGGCCGCGAATTTGCCGTCGACCCGCTGCTGATCCTCGCGGTGATGGCGATCGAATCGCGCTACAACCCGGTGGCGGAAAGTTCGATGGGCGCCAAGGGGCTGATGCAGATCATCCCCAAGTACCACCAGGACAAGCTGCTGGAGCACGGCGGCGAGTACGCGCTGCTCGACCCCGAGGTCAACATCCAGGTCGGGGCGCAGATCCTGCGCGAGTACATGCGCCGGTTTGCCGAGACCGAGACCGCGCTGCAGATGTATGGCGGCGCCATGGACGAGCCGACCGCCCTGTACGCGGGCAAGGTACTGGCGGAAAAGGCGCGCCTGAAACAGTTCGTCGCGCGGGTGCTCCGCCAGGCCTGAGAGCCTGATACAGTGGGCTTCCACGCGGAGGCCCGATTGAGCCCGCATCCCATGCTCCGGCAGTTGCAGCTCCTGTTGGGGGCTGCCTTGCTCGTGCTCGCTTTTGGCGTGGCGGCGCAAGGCCTGGCGCGCGACGAGGTCGGCGCGATGCAGCGCGTGATCGATGCCCAGCTCGAAGCGTTCGCAAGCGGCGACGAGCAGCAGGCGTTTTCCCTGGCCTCGCCGGGAATCCAGGAGCGTTTTGGCACCGCCGCCACGTTCGTGCGCATGGTGCGCGAACAGTACGCGGTCGTGTACCGACCGGCGTCGCGCGCGTTCCTGCGTCCCGTGGTCGAGGACGGGACGGTGATCTTCCCGGTGCAGATGAGCGATCGCGCCGGCCGCGTCTGGGTGGCGCTCTACACCATGCGGCTCGTTGCCGGCGCCTGGAAAGTCGCTGGCTGCCAGCTGGTGCCTGGCGCTTCCTCCACCACCTAGCGGCGCTCGGCGCAGAAACGCGCGATGCTCGCTGCCGCCTCCTCGAGGTCGGCGCGACTGCGCGTATAGGCAAAGCGCAGGCTGCGCAGCGTGCAGTTGGAGCCGAAGTCCAGTCCCGGGGTCGCCGCCACCCCGGACTCCTCCAGCAGGGCCAGGGCGAAATCGGTCGCATCCAACCCGAATCTGGCGCAATCGGCGTAGACATAGAACGCGCCCGAGGGCCGCGCGGGCACGGCGAGCCCGGCGCGCTCCAGCGCCGGCACCAGGAAATCGCGCCGCCGCTCGAACTCGCGGCGCCGCTCCTCGAGCACGCTGAGCGTCTCCGGCGCGAACGCCGCCAGCGCCGCGTGCTGGGCGGCGCTGGGCGCGCAGATGAAGAAGTGCTGGGCCAGCTTCTCGAAATCGCGCA
>JAABQT010000001.1 GCA_011391295.1 Betaproteobacteria bacterium | reverse complement strand
ACCCACGTCGAGAATGTCGTGTACCGAATGCCGCCGATAGCCTTGAACAACGTACCGGCGACGGCCATGCCCCACACGAGCCCGAACAGCGTCCAGCCCCATTTACCGCGGAGCACGCCGAGCGTGAACGGCGTGTAGGTGCCGGCGATCAGGAGGTAGATTGCCGAGTGATCGAGAACCTGGAAAAGCCGCTTGGCGCGATTCCGCGGCAACGCATGAAGAAGCGTGGACGAAAAGTACAGGAGCACCATGGTGGTCGCAAATACGCTCGCGCCCACGATTCCCGCTGCGTCCCCGCGATCGAGCGCGGCGGTAATGAGAATCGGCAAGGCCGCCAGCGCCGCCACCAGGCCGATGCCATGGCTGACGCTGTTCGCGATCTCCTCGCCGAAAGACTGTGGCCGCTCCTCCTACTGCAGCGCTTTAACCACTGCTGTATTCCCTACACGGTCTCCTGGCCGACTTCTACTTCGCCGTACTTGAGGCCGCCGACACGCTCGTATACGTGCAGAACAGCACCGGTAGCGGTTTGTTCTGTGCCGACAAGCCGGAAGCTGCCCGGGATTGCGCCTTCGCCGAACAAGCGCTTGCCGGTGCCGACAACCACAGGGAACTGCCAAATACGAAGCGTGTCGATCAGATTGTGCTTGAGCAGGGTTTGGAGGAGGTCGCTGCTGCCGTGGACCTGAATCTCGCCGCCATCCTCTGTCTTAAGCTTCGCGACTTCCTCGGCAACGTTGCCCTTGAGCAGGTGCGAGTTGTTCCAGGAGACCTTATCGAGCGTCCGCGAAGCGACGAACTTCGGCCGAGCGTTGAGGGCCGTAGCGATCTCGTCCGCCGGGTCGGTGGACTTGGGCCAGGACGCCGCGAAAATCTCATAGGTCTTGCGGCCGAGAAGGAAAGCACCGGATCGCTTGGCCCACTCAGTCATGATTTCGACAAGATTCTCGTCAAAATAGGGAACTAACCAGCCACCGTGCCGGAAGCCACCTTCGCGGTCCTCGTTGGGGCCGCCGGGTGCCTGCATGACGCCGTCCAGAGTCAAGAAAGCACCCACAACCAGTTTTCTCATGTTCCTAGTCTCCTTTCTTTCAGGCGCCTAGCGCTCGCGTTGAGTGGGCGCCGAGGAGCGTAGCGACGAGGGCACCCGGCAGCGGCGCTGACCGGCGCTCCTCTTGAACGCGTTGCTAGACCTCATCTCGCCGCCGCGAAGTAGTGTGCGATGGCTTCGAAGTCGCCAATCCTGTCGAAAGGGATCTCGATCGGCGGATGCGCACGCCGACCTGCCGCGAAGGCTTCCAGTTGGATGCGGAGGTACACAGGTTTTTGCCCCGCGAGCCGAGGAACCTCGTCTGTCCCGGCAAAAGTCGGGCCGTGGCAAGAAGCACATTTGCTCTCCGCCACCCGCTTTGCGCCGGCGGCCACCTTGGCCGGATCAGCGCTCCAAACGCCGACCATTGGCGCACGGGACGCGAAGTAGTCTGCTATGTCCTTTATATCGCGCGCGGAGAGATCCGCGACGTTCGTTTTCATGAAGGGATCAGGTCTTTTGCCCGTCTTGTATTCAGTCGTGGCCTGCACGAGATACTTCGACGGCTGTGCCTCTAGCAAAGGGGCCAAGCCCATGACGTTCCCCGGTTTATGGCACAACAGGCACAGCTGAGCGTTCTTTTCTCCGGCCTTGGCATCGGCAAGCGCATCAGTCGACATCAGGAGAGCGCAAGCAATCAGTACTCTGCGCATGCTCGTTCTCCAATGAGGTCTAACGTTCGCGATGACGCGCACCATACGGAGCGCGTAGCGGCGAGTGGACGGTGTCGCTGTCGTTCGCGTTGTTAAGCCGCAGTTGGACCATCATGGATAAGACGTTTGCCCAGAGCGACCACATCGTCTCGCGCATACCCAATATGGCGGTAGAAGGCTAAAACCTCGGCATTTGGCGCCCTCACAAGAAGGCTGAGCTTCGGGCAACCCAACTCGACAAGAAGTTGTTCCACGTGCTGCATTAGAGCACGGCCGAAACCCCGGCCGCGAAACGCTGGGGCAACTGCTAGGTAATTGACCCAACCCCGGTGCCCTTCGTAACCAGCCATTACGGTGGCGACTACCGCTGCGTTTTCAGTGCCAACGAGAAAAAGCTCTGGCTGGACCTTAAGCTTTCGCTCGATGTCCTTCTGGGGATCGTTCCAAGGGCGTGTGAGTTGGCATTGCTTCCAAAGTTCAACAACAGCTGCCTTGTCGTCTTCTTGGAACGGACGGATACGCATCTCTTGTGCGGCTTAACGTGTAATGAACGGCAAACGAAACCGCGAGAAACTATCCATAGGTAGATTGAACCATCTACCAATAGATAGCGCCATATGCCGGCATATATCTAGTAATGGATAGTTCCTCTCCCAGCGCTTTCCACGATCCGATCCTCGATTCCCAGTCTCTTGCTATTTCGACAAGTGATCTCCCAGAGCTTCTGCGGGTGCCGCCAGGACGACGACGTGGATTGCGCGCACGGGTTTGCCACGGCACGCACTCCACGACGAGCTCAACGGTCTTGACGCGCCGGCGCGCTACTTCCTTACCGCCTCATCCCCCATCCCCGACGGGAACTTCGACGAGCCGTAGCGGATCACCAGCGTCGCCAGCGCGAGCAGCAGGATCGCGCTGGTGACGTAGATCACCTCGACCCCAGGCCGGTGGTGGTCCTGCAGGTCGGAGATCATCAGGCGCGTGAGCGCGGTCATGCCGACGTAGATGAGGAAGCGCACCGGCATGTGGTTGGTCTTGAAGTAGATGCCGACCATGGCGCCGAGCTCGAGGTAGATGAACAGGAGCAGGATGTCGTCGATGGACGCGTGGCCCTTGCTCGCCATGCCGAGGAACGCGACCACCGCCGCCCAGACGATGGTGGCGCCGATGGCGAACAGGGCAAGGTAGTGAAAGGACTCGACCAGCAGGTTGCCGAGGCCCTTGGCGAGCTCGTCGATGTTCTTTTGCAGCGTCGCTGCCCACTTCGGTGTCATGCCGCCTCCCGTGCGTGTGTTCGCGGCCAGCGCCGGCCGATCAGAAATCCTGCTCCTGCTGCGTCTGCCGCAGTTCGGCGAGCGGCGGGTTGGTCTCGGTATTGCGCGCCTGGTAGCCGTGCTCGCGTCCCTCGACGTGCGCCTGGAACACGCGGTCGATGACGTAGATGTGGTTGAGCGTGTGCAGCATGTTCTTGAAGATGCTCTGGCGCGGCTTGGTGGCCTCGCCCTCGGGCAGCTTGGCGACGGCCTCGAAAATTACCTCGTCGGCCCACGCGTTGTAGCGGGTGAGCATGCGGGCGGTGCGCAGGGCGGAGGCCATGGTGCGATACCTATCACGGCTTGGATTCGAAATCCAATGGTTCGCGGCCGATGCGGCGAACCGCGCCGGCGCGTCAGCCGATGTTGAGCGCGCCGCCGCCGTCCACCAGCAGCGCCACCCCGGTGACGAAGCCGGCCTCCTCGGAGGCGAGGTAGAGCGCCGCGTTCGCCACGTCCCAGGCGCTGCCCATCTTGCCGCGCAGTGGCACGCGCCGGTCGCGCTCGGCCGCGATCTGCGCGCGCGGCCGGCCGCTCGCGCGGGCGCGCGTGTCCACGGCCATCGGCGTGTCCATCAGGCCCGGCAGGATGACGTTGGCGCGGATGCCGTACTCGGCGTTCTGGATCGCCACCTGCTGGGTGAAGGCGATCATCGCCGCCTTGGTCGCCTTGTAGGTGACGAACGGGTACTTCTCCAGCGCGGCCAGCGAGGAGATCATCAGGATCGTGCCCGAGCGCTGCGCGCGCATGATCGGCACCACGTGCTTGCAGGCCATGATCGCGCCGCGCAGGTTGATGGCGCTGATGCGGTCGAACGCTTCTTCGGTGATCTCGAGGAGCGGCGCGTCGCCGCCGGCGATGGAGACGCCGACGTTGTAGTGCAGGATGTCGATGCGGCCCCAGCGCTGGTGCGCCGCCGCGATCGCGGCGCCGAGCGTCGCATCGCGGGTCACGTCGGCTTCGAAGGCGATGCATTCGCCGCCTTCGCGCTCGGCCCTCTGCGCGGTTTCCTGTGCCGAAGCGAGGTCGCGGTCCACGGCCATCACCCTGGCGCCTTCCTGCACGAAGCGCAGCACCGTGGCGCGGCCGTTGCCGATGCCTTCGCCCGGGCTCTGGCCGGCGCCGATGACGACGGCGACCTTGTCGCGCAGGCGCGGGTTGGGGGAGAGGGCCACGTTAAACTGAACGCTACCGCGGGTAAGAACCACTGTTCACGTCCACCGTCGTGCCCGACACGTAATCCGGGCTCGCGCTTCCCAGCCAGAGGATCACCTTCGCCACTTCCTCCGGCGTGCACGCACGCCCCGCGTGCACGGCGCGCATCACGGCGTCCTTCCTCGATTGCGGGAGCTGCTCGTACATCGCGCTCTGCGTCGGGCCCGGCGCGACGGCATTCACCAGGATGCCGTCCCTGCCGAGGTGGCTGGCGTAGCTCTTGGTGATGTTGAGTAGCGCAGCCTTTGTCGCGCCGTACCACAGGTCGGGATGTCCGGTAAACGCGGCCACCGAGCCGACGCTGACGATGCGCCCGGATTTGCGCTTGCGCATCTGCGGCGCGACCGCTTCGATGAGCGCCACCGGCGCGCGCAGGTTGACGGTCAGGATCTCGGCGGCATGCGCTTGCGGAATCGCGTCGTAGGGATCGCAGTACAGGACGCCGGCGTTGTTCACCAGGGTGTCGATGGTCCCCAGTTTGCCGACCATCTGCGGGATCTCCGCCAGCTCGCGCAGGTCGTAGTCCACGCGCTCGCCCACCACCTCGCCCGGGAACGCCTTGTCGAGCGACCAGACCTTCCAGCCGAGCAGCGCGAATGCCTGCGCCGTGGCGAGCCCGATGCCGCGGCCCGCGCCGGTGACCAGGACCGCCGGCACGCTAGCCGGCGAGTCCGGGCATGGAGAACCCGGCGCCCTTCAGTTCCGGGATCAACGCCGCTTCCTGTGCCTGCTCCAGCTCCACCAGCGGCGGGCGCACGGTGCGCCACTGCGGGTCGTTGCCGAAATGCGCCACCACCGCTTTCAGCGCCGGGATCATCGGGTACTTCTGCATGATCTTGCGCGTCGCGCCGATGCCGGCCTGCAGCTGGTCCGCGTCCGCCGAGCGCCAGTTGCGGTACACGTTGTCGATCGGTCCCGGGTTGACGTTGCCGGTGGCGGTGATGCAGCCCACGCCGCCGTGGCGCAGGTTGTCGAGAAGGAACGCCTCGCTGCCGGCGAACACGTCGAAGCCGGACTTGCCGAACTCCTCGAGCATCGCCTTGGTGTTCGACCAGTCGCCGGAGGAGTCCTTCACGCCGGCGACGATGCCCGGGTATTTCGACAGCAGCCGCCCGATGAGCTTGAGCGAGATCGGCACCTGCGACACCGGCGGGATGTGATACAGGTACACGCGCAGCCGCTCATCCCCGACGCGCTCGATGACTTCCGAAAAGTAGCGGTACAGCCCCTCGTCGGTGACGCCCTTGTAGTAGAACGGCGGCAGCATCAGCACGCCGGCACAGCCCATCTTCAGGGCATTGGCGGTGAGGCGCACCGTCGCCGGCAGGGCGCAGTGGCCGGTGCCCGGCATCAGCGCCGAGCCCGGCACCCCGGCATGGATCAGCGCCGCGAGCAGGGTGAGCTTTTCCTCCACCGAGAGCGAATTGGCCTCGCTGTTGGTGCCGAAAATCGCGAGGCCCGAACAGCCGTTCTGCAGCAGCCACTTGCAGTGGCGCACGAAACGCTCGGCGTCCGGGGACAGGTCGGCCTTGAACGGGGTGATCACGGGCGAGAGCACGCCGCGGATGCGGGCGGCGGTGCGCAACTGGGCGGCGGGGGACGCGGTGAGGGCCATGGTGAACTCGTGCCTGTAAATGAAGCCGGCATTATGCGCGCGCCCGGCGCGCTTCGGTACACTCCCGTCCCATGTCCGGTCTCGAGCGCGCCTTCAACATCGAGGACCTGCGCCGCATGGCGCGCCGGCGCCTGCCGCGCGCGGTGTTCGATTTCTTCGACGGCGGGGCGGAGGACGAACTCAGCCTGCGCGAAAACCGCGCCGCCTTCGAGCGCGTGCGCCTGCTGCCCAGGGTGATGGTGGATGTGCGCCAGGTGGACACCGGCATCGAGCTGTTCGACATCCGCGCCAACCTGCCGATGGCGATCGCGCCCACCGGCGCCATCGCCGCCGGCCGCTTCGGCGCCGACCTGATGCTGGCGCGCGCGGCGCGCGCCGCGGCCGGCCGAGCAGGCGCTCGAGGAAGTGCTGGCGGAGATCGACCAGACGGCGCGCGCCACGTTCGGCTCGGTGACGCTGGACACGATGCTCAAGCTGATCGGGCGTCGTGAGCGCGGCTGAGGCCTACCTCGCCGTCCGTGCGCTGCACGTCGGCTGCGCGGTGCTCAGCATCGCCGGCTTCGCGGCGCGCGGCGCGCTGATGCTGGCGGATTCGCCGCTGCTGCGCACGCGCCTGCTGCGCGTCGCGCCGCACGTGGTGGACACGGTTCTGCTGGCGAGCGCGCTGTGGCTGGTCTGGTACCTCGGCCAGTCCCCGTTCGTGCACGCCTGGCTCACGGCGAAGGTGCTGGCGCTTGCTGCCTATATCGCGCTCGGCGTGCTCGCGCTGCGCCCGGGCAGACGCAAGGCGCTGCGCGCCGCGGCGTTCTGCGGCGCGCTTGCCTCAGTCGGCTATATCGTCGCAGTGGCGCTGACGCGCGACGCGACGCCCTGGTCCTGAATCAGCCAGGCTGGCCGTCGAGGCGCGGGCGCGACAGGATCGGGGCGTAGGCCACCACGAAGGTGGTGAACGCCGCGCACCAGAGCAGCGCTGAAACCAGCGTTGCCGCCAGGGTTGCCGCGGGCAGGGCCAGCGGCACCAGCACGCGCGCAAAGGCTGCGCCGTGCACCAGCGCATAGGCCGCGATCTCGGCGCGCCCGGCGACCAGCGGCCGCGCCGTGTGGCCGCGCGTCGTGCGCGTCATCATGCCCAGCGTCATGCCGCCGATCGCGCCCACCGTGAGCGCGTGCGTGGCGGGCGCTACGGGAACGAGGCCGAAGCCGGCGAGGCCGCGCAGGGCGAGGTGCAGCACGATCCAGGCGTAGGACAGGTGCAGGACCCACAGGATCGGTCGGCGCAGCGTCTTCAGCGGCGCCCACAGCGCGAGGCGCGCCGCATGCAGTGCCGCGGCGAGCATGGCGAAACTGGCGGCGAGCTCCGTACGCGCGAAGGCATCCGCCCCGATCAGCGCCAGGATCGAGCCGATCGCGCCGAGTTCCAGCCAGGCGTGCCGCCTCGCGCCTGCGCCCTGCACGGCGTTGTTGGTGAAGGCGGGAATCACGCGCCCGGCCATCACCGTTACCACCAACAGCACGACGTCCAGGCCGATGGCGATGCCAAGCTGCGGAAAGCTCTGCAACACGATGCCCGCCGCGCCCAGGCCGAGCACCAGCAGGATGAAGAACAGATTGCGCCGGTTGCCGGCCGCGACGAGCGGGCGCCCGATGCCCCAGGCGACCGCGAGCGCGAACAAGCCCCCGGCCGCCGCAGCGGCCGGCAGGGAGACGAAGGCGAGCGCGCGCGCCAGAACCCACAACGCGGCGATGGCGGCGAGCGCGGGTCCCGTCGGCGTGGGTCGCCCGGTCCAGGCGCGCACCGCGGTGAGCAGGAAGCCGGCGATCACGGCAAAGGCGAAGCCGAAGATCATCTCGTGCGCGTGCCACAGGATGTCGGCGCCGGGCAGCCAGCCCGCGTATTGCAGCGCCCAGATCGGAACGCTCAACGCGGCGTAGGCGCCGGCGAGCAGGTACAGCGGGCGAAAGCCGAGGTCGAACAGCGCGAAGCGCGACGGGTCTACGGGTTTGGTCGGCGGACTGATGGAAATCACGATCGTGCAATGTTACGAATCGCGGCCCGCAGGGGCTTGATGCATGTCAAGCGCCTGTTCTCTGCGGTGCCCCGCCGCCGAGGCGCCGGAAAAATGCGTCAGCATCTTCCCGGTTGCTCTGCAGCGGCAGGGTCAGCGCGCGATCAATGCAGGGCTAGCGACCTCCGGGTTTGCGTGCCAGGAACGTATAGCCGAACACCCCGAACTGTCTCGCCTTCTTTTCGCCTCTGGCTTGCCCAAAGGTGTCATACGGCTCGCCGATCTGGATGTCGACGAAGCCTATTTCTTCCATCATTGCGCGCCAGCCTTCGCACGGAAGGCCACCGGCAATTCAGCCAGTCCACAAATCGATATCACGCAACGCACTTGCCGGGACCGGTTTGCCATTGGCAATGTCGCCGAACTGCAACCGTCCGCCGGGACGCAATACCCGCCACAGCTCGGAGAACGTGGCCTTCTTGTCGGCGCACAGATTGATGACTCCGTTGCTGATCACGACATCGGCCCAGCCGTCCTGCACCGGGATCTTTTCCAGCAGTCCCTCGCGAAACTCGACCTGCTTGAGCCCCATGCGCTTGGCCGTCGAGCGGGACTTTTCCAGCATTTCCGGCAGCATGTCGATGCCGACGACCTGGCCCTGCGGTCCCACCTGGTGGGCGGCGACGAAGCAGTCGAAACCCCCGCCCGATCCCGCGTCGACCACCTTTTCCCCGGGCTCCAGCGTTCGGAGCGAGAACGGGTTCGCCACCCCGGCGAACGACTCGACGGCCGCATCCGGCATCGAGTCGACCAGCGCCTGGTCATAACCGAGGCGTTTGGCAAGCGGCCTGCCCGTGTGGAAGTGATGCTCCCCGTGGGGATTGCTGGCCACCTCCCGATACTTGCTCTTGACCTCCTCGCGGAGGGCGACTGGATCAACTGGCAATTCAGCGTTCATCGATAGAACCTCCCCTGGTGCCGCGGCTGCCGCGTTGCGGAGCAAGCGGTGCGGCCCTCAGTAGTGACTATTCCACGAAAAGCCGTTCCTGGAAAGACCTCCGTTGCGGCACTTGAGAATGGCGGAAGAGGCGGGAGTCGAACTCGCCAGAGACGTCAGACGCCTCTCTCCGGATTTGAAGTCCGTGCGCCCCACCGGGGACGTTTCTCTTCCATGGAAATCTTCCTCACGCGGCGCAGCGCGCCGGCGCGCCGCGTGTAGCCGGCGGCATCGAGGTACTCCAGCACCTCGATGCTGAGATTGCGGCCCAACGCCGAGCGGTCGCGAAAAGCGGCGGCGGCGAATCCCGAGCCCGCGGACTCCTCGTCCAGGGCAACGGCGAGATCCACGAGCCGCGCCAGCGCCTCGGGCAGGAAAAAGCGGTTCGGCGCCACACGATGCAGGCGGCCGGCGCGCGCGGCGCGCTGCAGGAAATCTGCCACGTCCTTCGGCTCCATCGCCAGCAAGGTCGCGAGTTCGTGCACGCGCGGCGGCCGCCCGTCTTTTCCTGCCAGCAGCGGCGCGGTCTTTTGCCATAGCGCTTCGTCGTGCGCGGAGAGTGCGGGCCGATGGTCCGGCAGGTGCAGGCACGGACCTGCGCGCCGCAGGCGTCCCGTCTCCACCAACTGATCGATGACTGCGCCGAGCGGCTCCTGCAGCTCGGCGGGTCGCGGGCCGATGGAATCGGGCTGCGCGACATGCCAGTCCGCCACCGCGCGCTCGAGCGCGTCGCAATGCTCTTTCCACCGGCGCGCGCGCATCACGTGCCGCGCACCCCGCACCTCGAACGCCGCGAGTTCGCGCGCCGCTTCGATGCGTTGCAGCTCCGCTCCTGGCAAATGCCAGCCGCGCGCGAACCAGTCCGTGTCCACCATGCCGGTCGCGGCGTCGAGCAGGGCGTCGAAGGCTTCGGCCGCCGCACGCCCCGCGATCGCCTGCAGGATTTTCACGCGTTGCGCGCGCGCCGCGCCGCGCTCGGGCGGCATCGCGTCCGCCACCGTGCCTGCGCCGACGAGGCGCCGGGTGCCCGGATCGCGCACCAGCAACCGGTCGCCATGCCACGCGGACACCTCGCGCGCGAAGCTCAGGCGCGCGAAAAGCGAAAATCGCTTGAGGCGCGCCGAAAGGAGTGCGGTGCCCAGGTGCACGTTCACCTGTCCGTCGCGCAGCAGCGCATCGTTGAGAGGTTCGAGCGCAATGTCGAGGTGCTTCGAGCGCGGCGCGTCCGCTGCGTCGGCGATACTGTCGCCGCGCTCCACGTCGCCCCGCGACAGCCCATGCAGGGCGAGCGCGCAGCGCTGGCCCGTGACGGCGCGCCCCGCTTCACCGTGGTTCGCGCGCAGGCTGCGCACGCGCGTGCGCCGGCCCGCGGGCAGGACCTGCACGTCGTCACCAACGGCGATGGCGCCCGAGAGTACGGTGCCGGTGACCACCAGGCCGAGTCCGTCGATGACGAACGCCCGGTCCACGTGCATGCGAAAGCGCTGCGCGCTGCTGTGCGGCGCAATGCTGCCGGCCTGAGCGGCGAGCCGCGCTCGCAGCGCCTCCATGCCGGCGCCGGTCGTCGAGGAAACTGGAAGTATCTCGGCGCCGCCGAACCTTCCCCGGGCAAGCAGCGCCTGCGTTTCGCCACTGGCCTCGGCGATGCGCTCGGGCGGCACGCGGTCGATCTTGGTGAGCACTGCCAGCAGCCGCGGCGCGCCGAGCCGGTCGAGGATTTCGAGATGCTCGCGTGTCTGCGGCATCGGGCCGTCGTCGGCGGCCACCACCAGCAGCGCGAGGTCGATGCCGCCCACGCCCGCCGCCATGTTGCGCACGAAGCGCTCGTGGCCCGGCACGTCGACGAACGCCACCGGTTCGCGACCCTCGAGCGGCAGGTAGGCGAAGCCCAGGTCGATGGACATGCCGCGGCGCTTTTCCTCCGGCAGGCGGTCGGTGTCCTCGCCGGTGAGCGCGCGCACCAAGGAGGTCTTGCCGTGGTCGACGTGGCCGGCGGTGGCGACGATCACAGGCTCTGGCCCTGCAGCTGCGCGGCGAAACCGGCCTCGTCTTCAAGGCAGCGCAAGTCGAGCCACACGGCGTCCTCGTGCACGCGCGAGATCACCGGGATCGGCAAGGCGCGCAGCGCCTGCGCGATCGCCGCGGGTTTCAGGCGCGCGGAGGCGATGCGCAGCGCGGCACTCGGCAGGCGATCCACCGGCAGCGAGCCGCTGCCCACCTGGCTCACGCAGGGCTGCACGCTGACCTCGGTCTGCGCGCCGCAGAACCTGTGCAGCGCGGGACGCAAGCGTTCCGCCAGCGCGGAGATGTCAGCGACGGTCCGCGTCAACAAGCGCAGCGTCGGCAGGCGCTCGGGCAGCCGTTCGGGATCGAGATACAGGCGCAGCACCGATTCGAGCGCGCCGATGCGCGCCTTGTCCAGGCGCAGCGCGCGCTTGAGCGGGTTGCCGCGCAGCTTGTCCACCAGTGCGCGCTTTCCCACGATGAGTCCCGCCTGCGGCCCGCCGAGGAGTTTGTCGCCGCTGAAGGTGACGAGATCCGCGCCTGCGGCGAGCGAGCCCATCGGCGTGGGCTCCGCGGGCAGGCCCCAGCGCGTGAGGTCCACCAGGCTGCCGCTGCCCAGATCGTTGACGAACGCCAGCCCGCGAGCGTGGGCGAGCGCCGCGAGCTCTGCTTCGGCGGGCGCAGCGGTAAAGCCGACCACCGCGTAATTGCTGGCGTGCACCTTCAGGATCGCCGCCGTCTGCGGCCCGATGGCTTTTTCGTAATCGCGCAGGTGGGTGCGGTTGGTGGTGCCGACTTCGCGCAGCCGGCAGCCGGCGGCCTCGACGATGTCCGGGATGCGAAAGGAGCCGCCGATTTCCACCAGCTCGCCGCGCGACACCGGCACTTCGCGCCCGTGCGCGAGCGCGTGCAGCGCGAGCAGCACCGCGCCGGCGTTGTTGTTGACCGCGATCGCGGCTTCGGCCCCGGTCAAGCGGCACAGCAGCGCCTCGAGGTGCGCGTCGCGCTCGCCGCGCTCGCCGCGCTCGAGGTCGTATTCGAGGTTGGCGGGCTCGACCAGGACGAGCGCGGCGGCCTGCGCCGCTTCGGCGGGGAGCAGGGCCCGGCCGAGGTTGGTGTGCAGCACGGTACCGGTGAGGTTGTACACGCGTCGCAGCGAGGGCCGCGCGCAAACCTGCAGCCGCGCGAGCAGCGCTGCCACCAGTTCGGCGGCGGGCGCGGGCGCGGCGCCCGACTTCAGTGCGCCGCGGTGCTCATCGAGCAGCAGGCGCAGCTCGGCCACCACCAGGGAGCGCCCATGCCGGGCGATGGCCGGTTCGAGGCGCGGATCCTGCAGGATCCGGTCGACCGACGGGATGGCTGCGAGCCGCATGGCGACCATCGTACCCATGCTGGGGTATTCTTTGAAACATGAATTCTGCCGCCACTGCCGCCCGGGCCGCCGGGCTACCTGAGAATACCGACCTCGTCGAGTGGTATTACGAGCAGGGCTACTCCGACGGGCTGCCGGTGGCGGCGCCCACGCCGGAAAAGATGGCGGCGATGCTGGCCGCGCTCGGTGGCGAGCCGGAGAAGGTGGAGTGCCGCGTGCCGCCGCGCTGGGGCGGGCTCACGCGCCAGGTGCTCGCCGTCAACATGGTGATGGCCGGCTGCAAGCCGGCATACGCGCCGGTGGTGCGCGCCGCACTGCTCGCGCTGTGCGAACCGGCGTTCAACCTGAACGGCGTGCAGGCCACCACGCACATGGCCTGCCCGCTGCTGGTGGTAAACGGTCCGGCGGCACGCGAGATCGGCATGAACGGCGGCTGCAACGCCTTCGGCTCGGGCAACCGCGCCAACGCCACCATCGGCCGCGCCATCCGCCTGGTGCTGCTCAACGTCGGCGGCGGCTGGCCGGGCGAACTCGACAAGAGCACGCTCGGGCACCCGGGCAAGTACACCTATGCGGTGTGCGAGAACGAGGAGCTGGGACTGTTGGCGCCCTACCACGTCGAAAAGGGCTTCAAGGCCGAGGACTCGACGGTGTTCGTGATGGCCGCGGAGCCGCCGCACAGCGTCACCAACCACGTCGCCAACGATCCGCAGGGCATCCTCGATTCCATCTGCTCGGCGATGAGCACCTTCGCGCACAACAACGCCGTCTCCAGCGGCCACTGCGCCGTGGTGCTCGGCCCGGAGCACGCGACGACGATCGCCAAACACGGCTGGAAGCGCCACGACGTCAGGAACTATCTGTGGATGAACGCGGGCAACACCTTCGGCCAGGTGGCGTTCAACCACCGCTACGGCAAGGTGTACAACCGCAGCCTGCCGGTCTGGTACAAGCGCGAGCTCGACTCGCGCATCCCGGTCGTGCCGAGCGCGGAACATATCCACCTGTTCGTCATCGGCGGGGAGGCCGGTCGCTTCTCCGCCTTCATCCCGGGCTGGGGCCACATGTCCTCGCCCGTGCTGCGCGAGATCCACGGCAACGCCGGGCCTGCCGGCCCGCGCTGCGTCGACGGCACCTGCTATCTCTGAGAAAGGAACTCCTTCATGCCCACCGTATACGACCCGCGCGGCGTGGTCGACGCCGACGAGAAACAGGTCGCAGCGCGCATCCGCTCGCTCGACGGCCTGCGCCTCGGCATCCTCGACAACACCAAGTGGAACGCCAACAAGCTGCTGCGCGAGCTGCGCGACCAGCTGCAGGCCGGCCACCGGCTTGCTGCGACGAACTACTACCGCAAGGAAAGCTTCTCGCGCTTCGCCGACCCGGCGCTGGTGGCGAAGATCCGCGCCGAATGCGACATCGTCGTCACCGCCATCGGTGACTGAGGCTCCTGCACATCGTGCTGTATGCATGATGGCTTCAGCCTCGAGTCGCTCGGCGTGCCGACCGCGGTGATCGTCACCTCCACCTTCCTGCACGAGGCGCGCGTGCAGCGCGCGGCGCTCGGCATGACCGGCCTGGTGCCGGTGGTGATCGAGCATCCCCTGAGCTCGCTCACCGACGAGGAGATCCGCGGCCGCGCCGCGCAGGCGCTGGCGCAGGTGCTCAAGGCCTGGCAGGGCGCGCTCGCAGAGCCGGCATGAGCCACCGGTGAAAACCGTCGACCTCAAGATCGAGGGCGTGACCGGCGTGGGCATCGCCAACAGCCTGATCGTCGCGCTGAGCGCGATCCCGGGCGTCGCCAAGGCGGACTTTTCCCTGATGAAGAAGCGTGCCCGCATCACCTACGACCCGGCCAGGACCGGCGTCGAGGCGTTCCGGGCCGCGCTGTACCGGGCGGGCTACAAGGTGTTGCCATGAAGACCACGCTGCGGCCGGGCATCGCCGGTGGGAAAACCCTCGAAGTGGACGCCGCGCGCTGCATCGCCTTTATGGGGCCGGAGAACGCGGTGTACGCCACGCCGCAGATGGTGAGCGACGTCGAGTACGCGATCCGCGACTTCCTTTTGCAGCACCTCGATGCGGGCGAAGACACGGTCGGCACGCGCGTGGTCATCGACCATCTCGCCGCGACGCCCCTCGGCATGCAGGTGAGCATCGAGTACCGGGTGGTCGCGGTGGACGGGCGCAGCGTGCGCTGCGCGTTCAGCGTGCGCGACGCCGTGGAGAAGTGCGGCGAAGGCGAGCACGTGCGCTTCGTCGTCGATGTGGAAAAGACCCGGCAGCGGCTGGCGAAAAAGCGTTCGAGCCCGCCCGGGGCGCCGCCCCTTCAGGGCTGGCGCTTCAAGTAGAATCAAGCGCTTACCATGCGCCTGCTGCTATGTCTGTTGCTGGGGCTGTCGTCGGCTTGGGTTCTCGCCCAGCAAAAGCCGCGGCCCTCGATGCCGGTGCGCGCGGTCCCCGCCAAGGTCGCTCCGGCGGTCGTCGAAACCGGCGCCATCGGCACGCTGCGCGCCGACGAGGGCGTGATGATCCGGCCCGAGGTCGCCGGGCGCATCGATCGGATCAAGTTCGCCGAAGGACAGCAGGTGAAGGAGGGCAGCCTCCTCGTCACCCTGGACGCGGGAGAGACCCGGGCGCAGCTGCAATCCTCCAGCGTGCAGGTGGCGCTGGAGAAGCAGCGCCTGGAGCGCTCGGAAGACCTGTTCAGGAAGGGCTTCATCAGCCAGCAGTCGCTCGACGAGCAGCGCTCCAATCATGCGCGCGCGGCCGCCAAGCAGCGCGAGGACCAGGTGCGGCTCGCCAAGTCGGAGATTCGCGCGCCGTTTTCAGGCGTGGCCGGCCTGCGCCAGGTGAGCGAAGGCGCCTACGTGGCCGCCGGCACCGACATCGCGCGGCTGGAAAAGCTCGACCAGCTGAAGCTCGATTTCCGCGTTCCCGAGACCTTCCTCGCGCAGCTCAGGCCCGGGCAGTCGGTGCGCATCGCGGTGGACGCCTACGCGGGCGAGGAATTCCGCGGCGCGATCTACGCCATCGAGCCGGCGATCGACGAGCAGACGCGGACCGTGCTGGTGCGCGCGCGCGTCGGCAACGCGCAGATGAAGCTGCGCCCCGGGATGTTCGCGCGCGTGCAGCTCACGCTCGGCGTGCGCCCGAACGCGGTGTGGATCCCGGAGCAGGCGATCGTGCCGCGCGGCCAGGACAGCTTTGTGTATCGCGTGACGCTCGGCAAGGCCGAACTGGTCAAGGTGCAGACCGGGATGCGCAAGGTGGGCGAGGTCGAGATCGCCGGGGGCCTTGCCGCGGGCGACCTGGTGGTCACCGAAGGCACGCAGAAGATCGGCCCGGGCGCCCCGGTCACGGTGATGGGCGACAAGCCCGCCGCGCCGGCGGCGGCGGCGGCCGACAAGAAAGGCTAGGGCGGGCCCGGGCCCGCCCTGCGACCGATGCAGCTGCCCGAACTGTGCATCCGCCGGCCGGTATTCGCCACGGTGATGAGCCTGATGATCGTGCTCATCGGCGTGATCTCGTTCCAGCGCCTGACGGTGCGCGAGTACCCGAAGATCGACACGCCCGTGGTCTCGGTGCGCACCGTGTTCAAGGGCGCGAGCGCGCAGGTGATCGAGTCGCAGGTGACGCAGCCGCTCGAGGACTCGCTCTCGGGCATCGAGGGCGTGCGCACCGTCAAGTCGGTGTCGCGCGAGGAGGTGTCGCAGATCACGGTCGAGTTCGTGCTCGAACGCAACGTCGACAGCGCGGCAAACGACGTGCGCGACCGCGTGGCGCGGGTGCGCGCGCTGCTGCCGGACGCCGCCGACGAGTCGGTGGTCTCGAAGATCGAGTCCGACGCGCAGGCGGTGATCTGGCTGCGCCTGTCGTCCGAGTCGCACTCGCCGCTGGAACTCACCGACTACGCCGATCGCTACGTGGCCGACCGGCTGAAGACCCTGCCCGGGGTGGCCTCGGTGATCATCGGCGGCGGGCGCAAGTACGCGATGCGCATCTGGCTCGACCGCGACCGGCTCGCCGCTTATAGCCTCACGCCGCAGGACGTGGAGGCCGCGCTGCGGCGGCAGAACGTGGAGATCCCGGCGGGGCGCATCGAGTCGGCCGAGCGCGAGTTCACCGTGCTCTCGGAATCCGACCTGCGTACCGCGGGCCAATTCAACGAGATGATCCTCAACGAAGCGCGCGGCTACCCGGTGCGTCTGAAGGACGTGGGCAGCGCGCGCCTCGGTGCGCTGGACGATCGCAGCATCGTGCGCGTGAACGGCAACCCCGCGGTGGGCATGGGCGTGGTCAAACAGTCCACTGCCAACACGCTCTCGGTGGCGCAGGCGGTCAAGGCCGAGATTCCACGCGTGCGCGAGGCGCTGCCCCCGGGCATGGACTTCGCCATCGCGTTCGACTCCTCGATCTTCATCGAGAAGTCGATCGAGTCGGTCTACGAGGTGCTCGCCGAGGCGGTGCTGCTGGTGATCCTGGTGATCTTCGTGTTCCTGCGCTCGGTGCGCTCGACGCTGATCCCCTTTGTCTCCATCCCGGTGTCGCTCATCGGCGCGCTGTTCTTCCTGTTCGTCATGGGCTTCACCATCAACGTGCTCACGCTGCTGGGCATCGTGCTCGCCATCGGCCTGGTGGTGGATGACGCCATCGTGGTGCTGGAGAACTGCCACCGCCACATCGAGATGGGCAAGAGCCCGCGCCAGGCTTCGATCGACGGCTCGCGCGAGATCGCTTTCGCGGTGATCGCCATGTCGCTCACCCTGGTCGCGGTGTTCGCGCCGCTCGCCTTCATGACCGGCAACACCGGGAAGCTGTTTACCGAGTTCGCGCTCACGGTGGCCGCCGCGGTGGTGGTCTCGGGCTTCGTCGCGCTCACCCTCACGCCGATGATGTGCTCGCGGATCCTCAAGGAAAAGGAATCCCACGGCCGCCTGTACCAGTCGATGGAGCGCTTTTTCCACGGCATGACCGCGGGCTACCGGCGCGCGCTCACGGTGACCCTGCGCGTGCGCTGGCTGGGGGTGCTCGTGTTCATCGCCGTGGCCGCGGCGGCGGGGGTGCTGTTCAAGGGGCTCAAGCAGGAGCTCTCGCCGCTCGAGGACCGGGGTTTTTTCATCGGCCTGATCATTGCCCCCGAGGGCTCATCGCTGGAGTACACGGACCGCTACGCGCGCCAGATCGAGAAGCTCTACGCGCAGGTGCCCGAGATCCGGTCGTACTTCGTGGTGGTGGCTCCCGGCCTGGAGCGCCCCAACCCGGTCAACACCGGCATCACCTTCAGCCAGCTCAAACCCTGGAACGAGCGCAGCCGCACCACCCAGCAGGTCACCGCCGAACTCGCGCCGAGGATGTTCGGCGGGTTGCCGGGCGTGCTCGCCTTTCCGGTGAACCCGCCCTCGCTCGGGCAGAGCTTCCGCAACCCGCCGGTGCAGTTCGTGGTGCAGGCCAACTCCTACGAGGAGCTGGACCAGATCACGCAGAAGCTGCTGGCGAAAGCGCGCGAGTCGAAGGCGATCGCCAACCCGGACACCGACCTGCGCCTGAACAAGCCGCAGCTCGCCGTGGACATCGACCGCGAGAAGGCCGCGGCGATCGGCGTGGACGTCGAAACCATCGGCCGCACGCTGGAGACGCTGCTCGGCGGGCGCCAGGTGACGCGCTTCAAGCGCGAAGGCAAGCAGTACGACGTCGTCGTGCAGCTCGAGGCGAAGGACCGCAGCACCCCGACCGATCTCACCTCGATCTACGTGCGCGCGAAGGACGGGCGGCTGGTGCAGATCTCCAACCTCGTGCAGGTGCGCGAGACCGTGGCGGCGAAGGAGCTCAACCACTTCAACCGGCTGCGGGCGGCGATCATCTCGGCCAACGTCGCGCCGGGCTACTCGCTCGGCGAGGCGCTTGAAGTCATGGAGGGCGCGGCGAAGGAGACCCTGCCACCCTCGGCGAGGACCGAGCTCGACGGCGTGTCGCGCGAGTTCCGCGAATCGGGCGCGGCGCTCTACGTCACCTTTCTGCTCGCGCTCGCCTTCATCTATCTCGTGCTCGCGGCGCAGTTCGAGAGTTTTCGCTCGCCCCTGGTGATCATGCTCACCGTGCCGCTCGCCATGACCGGGGCGCTCGCCGCTCTCACGCTGAAGGGTTTTACGCTCAACGTCTACTCGCAGATCGGGCTGGTGATGCTGATCGGCCTGATCACCAAGAACGGCATCCTGATCGTCGAGTTCGCCAACCAGCTGCGCGGGCGCGGCATGGCCAGGATCGAGGCGGTGATCGAGTCCTCGACGCTGCGCCTCAGGCCGATCCTGATGACCAGCGGCGCCACCGTGCTCGGGGCCCTGCCGCTCGCGCTCGCCGCCGGCGCCGGGGCCGAGGCGCGCCAGACCATCGGCTGGGTGGTTGTCGGCGGATTGCTGCTCGGCACCTTTTTCACGCTGTTCATCATCCCGACCGCCTACGCGCTGCTCGCAGGCGAGGTGCACGCCGATGCCCCCGCACCCGCGGGCGGCATGCCGCGTGCGCACGCGCCTGCGGCGCCATACAAGGATTAAAGGAGATCACCGTGGCCGAATCCGCGCAGCGATTGTTTGAAGGCGACACCGCGCTCGTCACCGGCGCGGCGAACGGCATCGGGCGCGGCATCGCCGAGGCGCTTGCACGCGAGGGGGTGCGCGTGCTCCGCGCCGACCTCAAGGGCTCGGACCTGGACGTCGATTTGTCGCGGCCGGGCGAGGCGAAGCGGCTGGCGGCCGAGGCGATCGCGAAACTGGGCCGGGTATCGATCTTCGTGCACAGCGCAAGCCCGCGACGCAGGGAAGAGGACACCGCGCTCGAAGTGAGCGAGGAGACCTGGCGCGCGATGCAGGAAGTCAACCTGAACGCCGGATTTCTGCTCGGCCAGGCGCTCGGCCGCCACATGCGCGAGCAGAAAATCCGCGGGCGCATGCTGTATATCACGTCGCTGCATGCCTACGCGCCGCGCAACCTGCCGCATTACAGCGCGGCGAAGGCCGGGCAGACGATGCTGGTGCGCGAGTTCGCGCGCGCGCTCGGTCCTGACGGCATTCGGGTCAACGCCATCGCGCCGGGCGCGATTCCGGGTGGCGGCTTCGACGCTGCGAAGAATCCCGGATTGCTCGCCACCATTCCGATGGGACGCTTTGGCACGCCGGCCGATATCGCGGCGATGGCGCTCGCCGTGCTCTCCGAGCGCTTCGGCGCCTACGTCACCGGCACGACGATCGCCGTCGACGGCGGCATCGCCCTGCACAACTGGATCGAGAGACGCTGATGGCGGGCTCCAGGTACCACGTTCGCCAGTCGGACGTCACACCGTATTCGCCGGCAAATCACACCGGGACGAGGAACTTCCGCCTCATCGGCCGGGAGACCGTGGGCGCGCAGCAGGTGGAAATGCTGATCGGCGAGATCGAACGCGGCCAGGGCGCGCTGCCGCACGCGCATCCCGGTATCGAGCAGGTGTGCTACCTGCTGGAGGGCGCGGCGCGCGTCGAGGTCGGCGGCGAGCAGTTCGAGTTGGCGCCGGGCGAGGCCTGTTTCTTTCCTGCCGACGTGCCGCACGTGTTCACTGCGACGAGCGCGCGCGCGAAGGTGATGGTGGTCTACGCGCCGCCGTACGAGGAACACCCGGCCCGGCGCAGGAGCTAGCGTGGACTTCGCCTTCTCGGAGGAGCAGGAAGCGATCCGCGAGGCGATCGCGAAAATCTGCACGCGCTTTCCGGACGAGTACTGGATGAAGCGCGACAAGGAGGGCGGCTTTCCCTCGGAGCTGCACCAGGCGCTCGCCAAGGACGGCTGGCTCGGCATCGCCATGCCGGAGGCCTGCGGCGGCTCGGGCCTGGGCATCACGGAGGCGGCGATCATGATGCAGGCGATCGCCGAATCGGGCGCCGGGTTCTCCGGCGCGTCCGCCGTGCACATGAACATCTTCGGCCTCAACCCGGTGGTCAAGTTCGGCACCGACGAGCAGAAGAAACGCATGCTCCCCGGCCTCATCGCCGGCAAGGAGCGCGCCTGCTTCGCGGTCACCGAGCCCAACGCGGGGCTCAACACGCGCAAGATCAAGACCATGGCAAAGCGGGACGGCAAGCGCTACGTCATTTCGGGGCAGAAGGTGTGGATCTCGACGGCGCAGGTCGCCGAGAAAATCCTCGTGCTGACGCAGGCCGACGCTGGCCTTACGCTTTTCTATACGGACTTCGACAGGAAATACGTCGAGGTGCGCGAGATCGAGAAAATGGGCCGCAAGGCCGTGGACTCCAACCAGGTGTTCTTCGACGGATTGCCGGTGCCCGAGGAAGATCGCATCGGCGAGGAAGGCAAAGGGTTCGAATACATCCTGCACGGCATGAACCCGGAGCGCATCCTGATCGGCGCGGAGTGCGTGGGCCTGGGGCGCTGCGCGGTGGCGCGCGCTGCGAAGTACGCGAACGAGCGCATCGTGTTCGACCGGCCGATCGGCAAGAACCAGGGCATCCAGCACCCGCTGGCGGCGAACTGGATGGCGCTGGAGGCGGCGAACCTGATGGTGTTCAAGGCGGCCTGGCTCTACGACCAGGGCAAGGCGAGCGGCGCCGAAGCCAATGCCTCGAAATACCTCGCCGCGGAAGCGTGCTTCGACGCCTGCCAGCAGGCGGTGATGACGCACGGCGGCTACGGCTACGCCAAGGAGTACCACGTGGAACGCTATCTCAGGGAGTCGCTCGTCGGGCGCATCGCGCCGGTGAGCCCGCAGATGATCCTGTGCTTCATCGCCGAGCGCGTGCTCGGCCTGCCGAAGTCGTACTGAGCGAACATGGCCGCGAGCTTCCTCATTTACGGCGCCAACGGTTACGTGGGTGAAGCAGCTGCGCGCCTCGCCGTCGCGCAGGGACTCAAGCCGATCCTCGCCGGGCGCGATGCGGCGAAGATCGGCCCGCTCGCCGCGGGGCTCGGCCTCGAGGCGCGCGCGTTCAGCCTGGCGGACGCGGCCGATGCGGACCGGGCGCTGCGCGACGTGCAGCTGGTGCTGCACCTGGCCGGCCCCTACAAATACACCTCCAAGCCGATGGTGGACGCCTGCCTGCGCGCGGGCGCCCATTACCTGGACATCACCGGCGAGATTCCGGTATTCGAAGCGCTTGCCGCGCGGGATGTCGAAGCAAAGGCGCGCAAGGTGATGCTGCTGCCGGCGGTCGGTTTCGATGTGGTGCCGACCGATTGCCTTGCGCTGCACTTGAAACAGCGGTTGCCGTCCGCCACGCACCTCACGCTCGCGTTCCACAGCGTCGGCCGCGCCGGCCTGCCGCCGGGCACGCAGCGCACGATGATCGAGCTGATCCCGTTCGGCGAGCGCGTGCGCCGCGACGGCAGGCTGGTGGTCCCCGAGCGCGGCGAGCAGGCGCGCCGCGTGGATTTCGGCCAGGGGCCGGTGCAGGCGGTGCGCCTCACCTGGGGCGACGTGTTCACCGCGTTCCACACCACGGGCATTTCGAACATCGAGGTGTATGTGGTGCTGCCGGCGGCAGTGCGCAGGCAGCGCTTGCTGCTGGAGAAACTGCGGCCGCTGTTCAGCCTGGCGCCGATGCGCAAACTGCTGATGCGCGGTGTCAGGCCCGGACCCAGCGCAGAGGCGCGCGCAAAGACGATGACCCACGTCTGGGGCGAGGTCGCGGACGCATCGGGCCGCAAGGCGGCGGCACGGCTGCACGGCCCGGAAGCGGGGCTGGTGTGGACGACGCGCGCGGCGCTCGCGGTGGTGCGCAAGGCACTGGCAGGGAAATTCTCGCCCGGTTTCCAGACGCCAGCCAGGGTCTACGGCGCCGACCTGGTTCTGGAATGCGAAGGCGTGACCCGGGAAGACCTCGCCTGAGTCAGGCCGAGCGTTAGAATGGCCTTTGCATCCAAGCAGGAGGAACCATGAACCGCGATGAGTACGTCAAGAAACTGAAGACCCAACTCGACCAGTGGAACGCCGAGGCCGCTAAATGGCAAGCGAAGGCGGACGCGGCGCAGGCGACGATGAAGAAGGAATACGAGAGCCAGCTCAAGACGCTGCACAGCCGCCGCGACGAGGCGATGTACCAGCTCAAACTGGTGCAGAACGCCTCCGCCGACGCCTGGCAGGACATGATGCGTGGCGCCGACCAGGCCTGGAACAGCATGCACGACGCCTTCAACCAGGCGAAATCGCACTTCGAGAAGAAGTAGGCGGCGTGCTCGGCGTCCTGGCGTCGGTCGTCGTGGGCCTGGTGGCGCTGTTGCACCTTTACTTCCTGGTGCTGGAGATGTTCCTGTGGACGCGGCCGCTGGGCCTGAAAACCTTCCGCAACTCGCCCGAGAAGGCCGAGATCACGCGCGTGCTCGCCGCCAACCAGGGGCTCTACAACGGCTTTCTCGCCGCCGGATTGATCTGGGGACTGGTGCTCGGCGCGGCCGGCCGGCACATCGAGCTGTTCTTCCTCGGCTGCGTCATCGTCGCCGGCGTGTACGGCGCCTACAGCGTGAGTCCGCGCATCCTCTGGGTGCAGGCGGCGCCGGCGGCCGCCGCGCTGGGGCTGGTGCTGGCGTCGTGAGCGCGGCATGAGCGACAACGTCCATCCGATCGGGCGCGGCTTTTGCTACGAGGACTTGAAGGCCGGGTTCCGCTTTCGCACGCACCGCCGCACCATCGCCGAAGCGGACCTGGCCAATTTCGTCAATCTGACCTGGCTCACCGAAGAGCTGTTCGCGGTCGGCGACGATGCCAGCCGCGCCATCAAGGGCCGGGCGGTCCCCGGGGCCCTGGTGTATTCCTTTGCGGAAGGCCTGCTCCTGCCTTCGATGCAGGACACCGGGCTTGCCTTCCTCAACGCCAACCTGGACGTGAAGGGGCCGACGGTGGTGGGCGACACGATCCACGTGGAAGTGGAGGTGACCGAGTGCCGGCTCACCTCCAAGGGCGACCGCGGCCTGGTGCGCTCGCTCAACAAGGTGGTGAACCAGCGCGGCGAGACCGTGCTCGAGTACAACCCGCTGCGCATGCTGAAGAGGAAGTGATGATCGATCGCGTGGATCACATCGTGCTGACCACGCGCGACCTGCAAACCTGCATCCGCTTCTACGCGCAAGTGCTGGGCATGAAGCTGGAGAGTTTCCGCACGCCCACCGAGCAGCGCCAGGCGCTGAAATTCGGCAGCCAGAAGATCAACCTGCACGAGTGGGGCAAGGAATTCACGCCGCGCGCCCACGTCGCGGTGCCGGGGTCGCTGGACCTGTGCTTCATCGCCTCGGTGCCGCTCGATCAGGTGATCGCGAAACTCAAGGCCGCGAACATCCCGATCCTCGAAGGGCCGGTGATGAAGACCGGCGCCACCTCGAAGATCCGCTCGGTGTACGTGCGCGACCCCGACCTCAACCTGGTCGAAATCTCGGAACTGGTGCCCTAGTCGTCGAGTTTCGCCGTGGCGCCGTGCGCGCCCAGGTGCGCGACGATCGCGCCCGTGTGCTCCCGATCGCGCGTCTCGAGGACGAACTCCACTTCGGGCGTCTTCACCGAGGCAGTGCCGAATACGCGCTGGTGCTGCACTTCGACGATGTTGCCGCCCGCCTCTCCGATCAGCGCCGTCACCTTGGCGAGGCTGCCGGTGACATCCGGCATCACCACGCGCA